>DRPO01000593.1 GCA_011330835.1 Gammaproteobacteria bacterium
AAAACCCCATTCGGATTGAATTCCCGGGCTTGTTGGCTGTCTACGGAGTAGGTCGGACAGTTCTTCAAGCCATGTCAGATACGCCATTTTTCTCGGTCATCATCCCCAGCTACAACCATGCGCGCTACGTTTGCGAGGCCATCGATTCGGTTCTCGATCAGACGTTTTCCGACTTCGAGATCATAGTCGTGGACGATGGCAGCACGGATCACACCCGTCAGGCCGTTCAGGCCTATGAACACCCCGCCATCCACTATATCTATCAGGACAACAAGGGCTTGCCGGGCGCGCGCAATACCGGCATACGTCACGCCCGGGGTCAGTGGATCGCCCTGCTGGACGCCGACGACCTGTGGCACCGGGAACGACTGGCGCATATCGCGGAACACATTCGACGCCATCCCGAATTCAAGGTGTTCGGCTCCCCTTCGCCAGAAACGCCCCGACTGCCCGACAGCCTGCCATCCCACCCCCCGGTCGAGGAACTCACGGTGCGCAACTTTCTGTTCAAAAGCCCGTTTTCCCCATCCTCGGTGGTCATCGAGAAATCCTGTTTCGATGTGGTTGGCCCGTTTACGGAATCGCTGAAATCGATCGAAGACCGCGACATGTGGTTGCGCCTGGCGACCCGCTTCAGAATCCTGCTGATCCAGTCCGACAACTGGCAGTACCGCCTCCATGACGCCCAGATGAGCGCGAATTGTCCCCGAATGCTCAAATACTACAAGATCGTCTTGCGCGACTTTTTCAGGAACAACCCCGAATACCGACGGCTGAAACGCCCTGCTTTCAGCTTCCTCTATCGGGACGCCGGCATCTGCTTTATCGGTCGACGCAAGAACAGGCTCAAGGGAATTGGCTATCTGCTCATCTCCGGGGCGCTGCACCCCACCGCGCTGCCGTTCCGGGGCTATCCGCGACTCTTCCGAACCAAGATGCTGATCCGGACGCTACTCGGCGGCCGTATCGCCGGCATGGCCCGGCGGATGGGCGCAACAGTGTCCACATGACGCAACACCGAAAATCCAAACGGAATTGCCAACCTGCCGTACTCGTCATTTCGATTTGAGTTCAGCGAGGACCCGGAATCCAGATATCGAACCCTGGATTCCCGCCTTCGCCGGAATGACGGGGCGAGGCGCCGTTCGTTAGCGCTTTCTGGCGCGCGGATGCGCCTTGTCGTAAACCTCGGCCAGATGCTGAAAATCGAGGTGGGTGTAGATCTGCGTGGAGCTGATGTTGGCGTGTCCGAGCAGTTCCTGGACGGCGCGAATATCCCCCGACGACTCCAGCAGGTGGCTGGCGAAGGCGTGCCGCAACCGGTGGGGATGAATGGTCTGATCCAGGCCCTGTCGGACGGCCCAGTATTTCAGGCGTTGCTGAATGGCTCGATGACTCAGCCGATGGCCGTTCCTGCTGAGAAACAGCGCATCGGTTTCGCCGCGCATCAAGTCGGGCCGAGCCTTGAGCCAGGCGTGTAGCGCCTGCCTCGCCTTGGAGCCCACGGGAACGATACGGGTTTTGGCGCCTTTGCCTTTCTCGATTCGCGCCAGCCCGGCGGACAAATCCAGCGCGGCGCGGTCCAGCGAGGCCAGCTCCGCCAGTCTCAATCCCGAGGAGTAGAACAGCTCCATCAGGGCGCGGTCGCGAATCGCCAGAGGATCGTTGCCGGGGATGGCCAACAGGCGTTCGATCTGTTCGTGATCGATGGTTTTCGGCAATCTTTTCGGGGCTTTGGGGGCGACCGCGTCGGCGGCGGGGTTACGCGCCGCCCGACCCTGCTTTTGCAGGTAGCGATAGAATGAGCGCGTCGCCGAGAGCAGGCGCTGGAGGCTGCGGCTACCGAGTCCTTCGCGATGTCGCAGAGCGATGTAGCGGCGGAGATGCGCCGGCTGCAAATCGCTCCAGTCGTTCAACGCTTTGGCGAGCAGCCAGTCCCGGAGGCCCGCGAGGTCGCGCCGATAGGAGGCAACGGTTTTCGGCGAGTAGCGACGCTCATCGGCGAGGTAGGCGAGGAAAGCGTCCAGGGGTTGGTCGAGCAGGGCGCGGGTATTCGCCGGATCCGCCAAAACGTCAGCCCCGTTCGAGCCGCCGATGATGGGTGATCGCGGCGCTTACCAGATCGCCCAGGTAGCGCAGAAACAGAACGCCCATGCCGGGCTGGAATCGCTTGTCATCGGTGCTCCCCAGCGCCAGAAAACCCTGCGGGCGGGTATCGAACAGCGGAGCCACGGCGGCGGATGCGACCCGTTCTCCGCCGCCGTCGTCGCCGAACAGCAGGCGGGCCTGTTGCTTGCCGAGAATTCCGCTGAACGGTCTGCGCCCGCCAAACAGGTTGGGAAACGCCTTGTCGACGGCTTCCAGGGTCGCGCCGGCGGCCGCGCTGGCGGGGTCGTCGAACAGCGCCACGTTGACGCGTTCGGTCTTGAACTCGTTGCGGAGCTGATCCACCGATGTGGAGATGACCTCCTCGACGGTATCCGTATCGATCAACGCCAGCGACAGCCGATGCACCCGGAGACTCAGCGCCTCATTGTCCCGCGCGGTTTCAACCAGCGACATGAGCTTGCGTTCGAGCTGGCTGTTGCGCTCGCGCAGCAGACGAAGCTGGTACTCGATCAGCGAAGTCGCGCCCGGCACGCCGTGACGCAGCTTCATCATCATCAATACATCTGGATAGCGGTCGAAAAAATCGGGCGTGGCGCGCAGAAAATCCGCGACCTCGGCCTCGCTGCGATCCGCTCCCTCCCGAGGGGCAATATTGCTTTTCATATCTCCAGAGTTCCTTCAAAAACGGTTTCCGCCGGCCCCGTCAGGTAAACGGGGGCGTCGCCGCCGGGCCAGTCCACCGCCAGCCGACCGCCGGGCAAGTCAACCGTGACATTATCGTCCAGTTCGCCCAGCAAATGGCCCGCCACCACGGCGCCGCAAGCGCCGCTGCCGCAGGCCAGCGTCTCGCCGGCTCCCCTTTCCCAGACGCGCAGCCGGATATGGTCCCGATCGACGACCTGCATGAAGCCCACATTGGCGCGGGCCGGAAAGGCGGCGTGATTTTCGATTTTCGGGCCCAGCGCGGTCACTGGCGCCGCTTCTATATCCTCGACCCGCAGCACCGCGTGAGGGTTCCCCATCGACACCACCGACAGATCCAGCGTTTCCCCTTCGACATCCAGCCGGTAGCGCGATTGTCCATCGCTCGAACCCGGCTGGGGCGGGACGAACGGGATTTTTTCGGGCGTCAGCTCTGGCGCGCCCATGTTCACCCTTACCCGCCCATCCTCCTGGATGCTCAGGATCATCACGCCCGCCGCGGTCTCGACCGGAAACTCGGTCGCCTCGCAAAGATTGTGCTCCACCACGAAACGGGCGAAACAGCGCGCACCATTGCCGCACTGGTTCACCTCGCTGCCATCGGCGTTGAGAATCCGGTAGCGGAAAGCCACATCCGACGAGCGCGGCGGCTCCACCAGCAGAATCTGGTCGCAACCCACGCCATAATGCCGGTCGGCGATCCAGCGCGCCTGCTCGTCCGTGAGGGACACGGCCTGGTTGACGCAGTCGATCACCACGAAATCGTTGCCGATGCCGTGCATTTTGGTGAAGTGAACCTTCATGGTTGCATCATTGTATAGACCTCAGGCGTCCAAGAATACCCCGGCCTTGATGCGGAACCAGCTTATCGA
Organism: Gammaproteobacteria bacterium; assembly: GCA_011330835.1. GTDB lineage: Bacteria > Pseudomonadota > Gammaproteobacteria > UWMA-0217 > UWMA-0217 > HyVt-560. Next base: position 3,684 of record DRPO01000593.1, read on the forward strand.
AAGGCGGCGACTATTGGGGGATTCTTGAACGCAAGAGGTATATTGCCCCTGTCCCGGTGGCGTGAAGCTCGCTGGATACGACGTTTTCCGGCGCTCCATTTTCTCGGGTAGCTGTGGTATGGTCTTTCCCCCTGCGCCGCCGGCTGCCGCAAGCGCCGCGGGCGGCCACTGCTTTTTCACGTCGCCAGGCGACATTATTTTTAACTGGAGAATTTCAATGACTGACGTTGCAGAAGAACTTGATGCTCGCGGCCTGAACTGCCCTCTGCCCATCCTCAAAGCCAAGAAAGCCATCAACAAGATCAACTCGGGCGAAGTGCTCAAGATCATCGCCACCGACCCCGGTTCGGTCAAGGATTTTGAAGCCTTTACCAATCAGACCGGCCACGAGTTGATTGAGAGCTCGGAGTCTGGCGGCGAGTTCACCTTCCTGATCAAGAAATCCTGATCACAAGGCACAAACCAAAAAAAGGAGCCGTCAGGCTCCTTTTTTATACCGTCCTCTCACCCGCCATCAGATCCTCCAGCGTTTCCCTCGCCCTGACCAGAATCGCCCGGTCGCCATCGACCATCACTTCCGCCGCGCGGGGCCGGCTGTTGTACTGGGAGCTCATCGCGAACCCGTAGGCGCCAGCCGAGCGCATGGCCAGCAGGTCGCCTTCGGAGAGGTTCAGCCAACGCTTCTTGCCGAGAAAATCGCCGGTTTCGCAAATCGGGCCGACAATGTCGTATTCCGC
>DRPO01000594.1 GCA_011330835.1 Gammaproteobacteria bacterium
CACGCCATTTCTCCCCCGAAACGTTGAGTGTAGCGACGATCGATCCAGCGAAAGAAACCCGAGTCGAAAAAACGGCGCATGAGGGGATAATGCTCCAGGGCATCGCGAAAAATAGCCAACTCGGGATAGGTGATCTTGAACTGCAACAGCAACAAGATGACATAGGTTGCGAAAAAGACGGGAATCCCCGCCAGCAACACGGGCGCGCCGGGCAACAGGCGGTGAACCAGCCATACCGGCAAAATCGCGACCAGCGCCAGAAAATAGGTATGGACGAAGCCCCTATAGGTCAACTGGGTTCGAAGGATTCCGCTGACCAGATACTGATAAATCAGCGCGTGCGACAGTTTCGCCAGCACCGCTGCCGCCACCGCGCCGCCAAGACCAAAATACTTGATCAGAAGAAAATCGAGAACAATATTCACGGAAGCGGTGATCATCACCACCTTCATGACCGTTCCCTGCCTGTCGTGACTGAGCAGGATACTGGCGCACACCTGGTTCAGCATGGTAAAGCCAAAAAACGCCAACAGCACCCGCAACACAACGGCGGCTCGCCGAAACTCGGGACCATAGAGGATTTCGATGATCACATCGGCGAAGACAATCCCGAAAACGATAATGGGCGCCGCCAGCATGATCATGAACCGTGCGGACTCCCTGAAGCGATGCGCCTGAACGTCGACCGACTGCCCCAGTGATTTGGCCATCACCGGAAGCAACACGGCGCCAAAAATCCCGGGCACCAGAATGATAGCGGTTTCGGCGAGATTGAATCCGACCTTGTACAGCCCCGCCTCCTCGGTCATTCCGAAAGCATTCAGAAACAACACTTCGATCTCCCGCCCCACGATAAACAGCAAGACATGATTCATCGTGGACAGGAGGGCGAAACGGTTCAGGCGGCGACGAAACTCCTCGGGCATGGGCTCCGGCTTGTGCGCCAACCCCTCCATCTCCCTTTTCACCCAATACCGGGAAGCCGCGAAGTAAACGATTGAGACAAAGGCATAAGCGGATACAAAACCCGTGAGCCCTCCGTCCAGCAACGCGGCGATCAAAACGGCGAGCAGGTTGATCGGCGTCACCACGGCGTTGATCAGGAATATGGCCTTGAAGGCCTCCATGCCCTTGGCGACGCTGACATAGAACATCTGGAGCGACTTGGGTATAACCGCCAGCACAACCAACCCAATAACCAAGCCACTATATGTATCCTTGCCAAAATCAAAGTAGAGATAGACCCCGACCACCATGAATATCAGCGTCGCCGGGATAAACATCATCTGTATTTTAAGAACATACCGAAATACGGACAGCGCGACGCCCGCCTGATCCTTGCCTCTCGCCTCCGCGAGAAACTTGATGACGGCGGTCTTCAAACCGCCATTGGCAAAAGCGACGCCTATCGATGCGATCAGGAGCAGCACACTGTAACGCCCAAAATTCTCGGCCCCAAGCGAACGGGCAATGAACACCGACAGCAGCAGCCCGACGAATGACTCAAGATAGGTGGACAAGCCGGAGAAAAGCGTGAAGTTCAGAACCTTCTTTTTATAGGACATTCCCACTCACGCCTGCAGCTTCAAAAGAACCTTGATCACCAGGTAGGTCACGATAACCCCCCCGAAAGCGGATACGGCCCATCCGCCCATCCGATCGACGATACGAATTTCCGGCATGGCCTTGTACCGAGTTTGGACCGCCAGGCACAGGCCGGAACCCAGGCCGAATACGATATTGAAGTAGGTATCGTAACTGCGGCTCAAGAACGAAATCGCGGTGACATAGCCAAAAAGCAGTACAAGATAGGTCCAGACGATCGCCTGGTATTGTTCCCACACCGCGTAGTCCCCGGTATCTTTCTTGATGCCCAGTTCGTCCGGAGTCTTTCTCAAGAAATTGATCAAAATAATGAACGTCATCAAGACGATGGAGAGCCAGAAATAAAAGCCGACAATCCCCGTTTCAGCAAGCACCAGCACAAAGGAATTGTGCGCGGTATGGTCATGGTATTCCGTGAAATTATGGTACCCCACGCCCAACAGGGGATTTGACTTGAACATTTCGAACCCCTGAAACCAGGCATCTATCCTACCCGCTGCCGAAGCCTCGTTGACATCGATCTCCGAAAACCGCGTATGACCAACCGCGATCACCACCAACGCCATGGCGGCAATCGCTCCTTTTGCAACCCCGTATCGCTTGCCCGTTTCGAGAAAGAGGACGACCCCCACCGCCAGAAGGGCGCCCCGGGAATCCGTGAGATAGATCGCAAAAACCACTGCGAGCATCATAACGAAATAGACAACACGGACAGCGCCCGCCTTCTCCCGCCCCAACCACTGGATCATCACCGGCACAACCGTTACCAACAGGCTTCCCAGGTCATTCGGGTCATTGAAAATCCCGAGGTAGTGAACTCGCCCATCATGCGGACGGATTTGCAAGCCCGTCCATCCGTAACCGGTGGCCCACTGCTCAATGCTGTGCAGGGCGATCACGAAAGCGCAGAACGCAATCACATCGAGCACCAGTCTGACCCTGCTCAACGAGTTTGCCGTCATGCTCAGCATGATAAAGAGCCCCCATCCGGGCAACAGGTTCTGGAGCGCGACAAACGCCCCGCCCGTCCAGCCCGTGGCGGCGACGGATATCGCGGCGACCACCACGAAAGAGGTCATTAGCAGGGGCTGCGGAACGGAGAAGTCCTTTTTGACGCTGATAAACCAGAGCACGAACGTCACGATAAACACCGATGAAAGAATCGGCGCCTGCTCCATTCCTTGCATATACTCCTGCGGCCGTATCAGCACGAGCACGACATAGAAAAGAATCAGACCAAGGGACACAAGACAACTCCTGGAAGACGGAAAATTCGGTTACTCAGGCAAACGCCATGCGTCCGAGAAGCGGCTTCCTCGCCAGAGTGATCACCCCCTCCTTGCCCCATCAGAAGCGAAACGTTGGGGAATCCCAACCTCCATGTCGCTCGGCCCGCGGGCTGGACGCATCCATCGCTCTCCACGGGAAAGCGGCTCCGGGGACCGTTAGACGGCCCTGGAGAAGAGCGCATTGGACCACTCAATCATTTTCCGCGTAGTAATAGATATTATGTTTCTTCTCACTGGGAGATACCCGGTTTAGCAAGAAACCAATCTTTTTGCTGTCCACCAGAGCCTCTTCGACCTCGTGAATCATATGAGCGGAAGTCTGGTTTGCCTGCACGACCACCAGGGTTTGGTCGGCATATCCCGCAACGGTGTTCGCCGCCGCCGAAACGAGCACTGGGGGACAATCGAATATCACCATCTGGAACTTGTCGGAAGAGGTGATCCGTGACACGAATTCTTCCATCCGGTCGCTGGAAAAAAGCTCCGCGACCGGCGAATGACCTCGGCCAATCGGCAATACGGCAATATTCGATTCACTGGTTTCAACAATCAAATCGTCTATCGTCAGGTCGGGGTTTTCCAGATAGTCTCTCAAACCTTTTCGCCCCTCCAGCCCCAGAAACCGGGTTGCGCCGCCTTTCTCTATATCCGCGTCGACCAGCAATACGGAACGGTTTTTTTCAAGCGAAAAGCTCATGGCCAGATTCAG
>DRPO01000595.1 GCA_011330835.1 Gammaproteobacteria bacterium
CCTGTTGATGTAAACGCGCTAGGTCTGACGCGCTAGGTCTGATAAGCCAAAGGCGCGTCAGGCATTGCTGACTTAACTTGCTTTGCCACACCCTCAGTATTTTTCGTGGCGCGAGGTATAATAATCCGACAAACTCATTTGTCCCCAGGTAGCGCGTGAGATTCCCCGATACATTTCAGGTTATTGTCGTTGGCGGCGGCCATGCGGGCGTCGAAGCCGCGCTTGCGAGCGCGCGGATGGGCAAGCGCACGCTGTTGCTGACGCACAATATCGAGACGATCGGGCAGATGAGCTGCAATCCGGCGATCGGCGGAATCGGCAAGGGGCACCTGGTGAAGGAGGTCGATGCGCTTGGCGGGGCGATGGCGCTGGCGGCGGATCGGGGCGGTATCCAGTTCCGGATTCTGAATCGCCGCAAGGGGCCGGCGGTTCGGGCGACGCGGGCTCAGGCGGATCGGGTGCTTTACAAGGCGGCGATCCGTTCGATGGTGGAAAACCAGCCGAATCTGCAAGTTTTTCAGCAGGCGGTGGACGATCTGATCGTTGAGAATGATCGGGTGGCCGGGATCAGGACGCAGTTCGGGCTGGAGTTCGCGGCGGATGCGGTGGTGTTGACGGTGGGCACGTTTCTGGGCGGACAGATTCATGTGGGCGATACTCGCCACAGCGGCGGTCGGGCCGGCGATCCGGCGTCGATCACGTTGGCGCAGCGGTTGCGGGATCTGCCTTTTCGCGTGGAACGGTTGAAAACCGGTACGCCGCCGAGGGTCGATGCGCGCACCATCGACTTTTCGCGTCTCAAGGAGCAGCCCGGCGATGAGCCGACCCCGGTGTTTTCGTTTCGGGGGTCGGTGGAGGAGCATCCCCGTCAGGTGTCTTGCCACATCACTTATACCAACGTGCGGACTCACGAAATCATTCAGGGGGGACTTGACCGTTCGCCGTTGTTCACGGGTCGGATCGAGGGGGTCGGGCCGCGTTACTGCCCGTCCATCGAGGACAAGATCGTGCGTTTCGCGGACAAGGACAGCCACCAGATCTTTGTCGAGCCGGAGGGTTTGAATACGCATGAGGTTTACCCGAACGGCATTTCGACCAGTCTGCCGTTCGATATCCAGCTGGCGCTGGTGCGCTCGATGGAAGGCTTTGAAAAAGCGCATATCACCCGCCCCGGCTACGCCATCGAATACGACTTTTTCGACCCGCGCGATCTCAAGCCGACACTGGAAACCCGCTATATCGACAACCTGTTCTTCGCCGGCCAGATCAACGGCACGACCGGCTACGAGGAGGCCGCCGCCCAGGGTTTGCTGGCGGGGCTGAACGCGGCGCTGGCGGTGGGCGGAGAGTCGCCCTGGTGGCCGCGCCGGGATCAGGCCTATCTCGGCGTGCTGGTCGATGACCTGATCACCCAGGGCGCCAACGAGCCTTACCGGATGTTCACCAGCCGCGCCGAACACCGTTTGTTGCTGCGCGAGGACAATGCGGACGCGCGGCTGACCGACATCGGTCATCGCCTCGGTCTGGTGGGCGAGCCGCAATGGCGGGCGTGGAACGAAAAACGCGAAGCCGTGGAGCAAGAACTCCAGCGCCTGCGCGATACCTGGATTCATCCCGCCCGACTCGACCGGGAGCAGATCGACGATCTGCTCGATGGTGCGATGAGCAAGGAGGCGCGCCTTGAGGATCTATTGCGTCGACCGAACATGACTTACGACAAACTGATGCAACTCGAAGGCGCGGGTCCCGGCGTCGCCCAGGGCGAGGTCGCCGAACAGGTCGAGGTGCGGGTGAAATACGCCGGCTACATCGCGCGCCAGCAAGACGAGATCGCCCGCGCGAAACAGCATGAATCCGCCGAGATTCCCGAGGATATCGACTACCAGTCGATTTCGGGCCTGTCGAATGAGATTGTGCAAAAATTCGAGCAGCACCGTCCCGCCACGCTTGGCCAGGCGTCGCGGATTCCCGGCGTGACGCCCGCCGCCATCTCGCTGATGCTGATTCATCTCAAGAAACGCCAGCGACAGGCCAATGGCTGACCTGGCTTCGGTTCGCGGCCAGCTGGAGAGCGGACTGGACAAGCTCGGGATCGACGCCGAAGCGCGCCAGATCGACCGGCTTTTGGACTACCTGGCCCTGATCCGCAAATGGAACCGGGTGGACAATCTCACCGCCATCGACTCTCCAGAGGACATGGTCGCCCTGCACCTGCTCGACAGCCTCACCGCCCTGCCGCTGGTGGACGGCAGGCTGCTGGATGTGGGTTCTGGCGCGGGTCTGCCCGGCATTCCGCTGGCGATTCTCCGGCCCGATCTCGAGGTCACGTTGCTCGACGCCAGCGCCAAGCGCGTCCGGTTTCAGCGTCAGGCGGCGATCCAGTTGGAACTGTCGAACGTGGCGATGATCCAATCGAGGGTGGAGCGCTACCAGCCGCCGGCGCTGTTCGACGCCATTATCAGCCGCGCCTTTGCGTCTTTGGGTGAATTTGTCGACAAGGCCGCGCCACTATTGGCGCCGGGCGGATCGCTGATCGCCATGAAGGGACGATTGCCCGAGGCCGGACTGGCGGCGTTGCCCGGGCAATTGACGTACACTATCCACCCCGTGACCATTCCCGGCGTCGACGCCCAACGTCATCTACTGAAAATCATCCCATGAAACCGAACAGTCGTATCTTCGCCGTCGCCAACCAGAAAGGCGGCGTGGGCAAGACCACCACCAGCGTCAACCTCGCCGCGTCGCTGGCGGCCACCAAGCGCAAGGTGTTGTTGATCGACATGGATCCACAGGGCAACGCCACCATGGGTTGCGGCATCGACAAGCTCGGCCTGGAGCTCTCCGCCTGCGAGGTCCTGCTCGGCGACGCCCGCCTGGAGGAGGCGGTGGTTCCTCTCGAAGATATGCATTTCGACGTGCTTCCCGCCAATGGCGACCTGACCGTCGCCGAGGTCAAGCTGGTCAGCCTGTTCGGTCGCGAGTTCAAATTGAAAAAGGCGCTGGAAAAGTCGCCCCTGGGCTATGACTACGTCTTCATCGACTGCCCGCCCTCGCTGAACATGCTGACCGTCAACGCCATGGTCGCCGCCAGCGGGGTGTTGATTCCCATGCAATGCGAATACTATGCGCTGGAGGGGCTCACCGCGCTGATGCGCACCATCGAGGATCTGCGCGACTCGGTCAATCCGGATCTGCGTGTGGAAGGATTGTTGCGCACCATGTACGATCCGCGCAACAACCTGTCCAACGATGTTTCCGAGCAACTGGTGGAATATTTTGGCGATCGCGTCTACAACACCATCATCCCCCGCAACATCCGGCTCGCCGAAGCGCCCAGTCATGGCCGACCCGTGCTCTATTACGACCGGGCGTCGCGCGGAGCCCTGGCTTATCTGGCGCTGGCCGGAGAAATCCTTCGACGGGAAACCACCGAAGACAAGAAAGCGGTAATGTAAGCCATGGCAAGAAAAAAACCCGGATTGGGACGCGGTCTGGACGCCTTGCTCAGTTCCGCGAGTCGCAACAACGAATCACGGCAACAGGACAACCAGCTCAAGGATATTCCGGTCGACCAGATCCAGCGCGGCCCCTATCAGCCGCGCCGCCATTTCGAGCAGGATCGTCTGGAAGAACTCGCCGAGTCGATCAAGGCCCAGGGCATCGTACAGCCCATCGTCGTGCGCCCCGTCGGCCCGGGATACGAACTGATCGCCGGCGAACGGCGCTGGCGCGCGGCCCAGATCGCCGGGCTGGAACAGATTCCCGCCGTGGTCAAGGAGATCCCCGACCAGGCCGTCGCCGCCATGTCGCTGATCGAAAACATCCAGCGCGAGGATCTCAACCCGCTGGAAGAATCCGAGGCCTTGCACCGCCTGATCGAGGAATTCGGCCTCACCCACCAAGGCGCGGCGGACGCCGTGGGCCGTTCCAGAACCGCCGTCACCAACCTGCTGCGCCTGCTGGACCTGGAGCCCGCCGTTCGTCAACTGCTGGATGAGCGTCGGCTGGAAATGGGCCACGCCCGCGCGCTGCTGGTTCTCGACGGCGTCGACCAGGAAGCCGCCGCCCGCCACGTCGTCGCCCGCCAACTGTCGGTGCGTGAAACCGAACGCTACGTCAAGTCGCTAAAAAACGGCGGCAATCCCAAACCGCACAGGAAAAGATCGCCCGACATCATATCGCTGGAAAAAGAACTTTCCGACAACCTCGGCGCCAGCGTCCGGATCGACTACAACAGCCGGGGCAAGGGAAAGCTGGTGATCGCCTATAACAGCCTCGACGAGCTGGACGGGATCCTCGAACACATCAAACGCTAATCCAAACCTCTCTACAATCGCGCGGGCGACCCGTCACAAAAGATTTGTTGACCGCCTTAGTGGCGCTCTTTATAATCGTCCGCCGTTTCATTGCAGCGAAAACAATGGACGCCAGACTGCGACGCCTGCTCTCGATCCAGCTGCTTCTGATTGCTTCGGCCTATGTCGTTTTCTTGTTGACGTCGGGCCGCTCAACGGCAGGCCCGGTCTGGTTTGGCGGCGTTATCGCCCTGGCCAACGTGTGGCTGCTGGTGCGCTGCGCGAGGCGGCGCATCAACGAATCGATGGACGCCGCCAGGCAAACCCTGTGGGTCGCCTACAGCTGCGCTGTTACCCGATTTATTGCCGTCGCCGCCTTGTTTATGCTGGGGATGGGCATTTTGAAGCTACACCCGCTGGCGATACTGATGGGCTTTATCTCCGGTCAGCTGGTGCTGTTTTTTCCACAAACCAGAAAATTGATAAATTACTAGGACGATGTCTGCAGAAGAAGGTCTCACCGCTTCGGAATATATCAAGCACCACCTGACCAATCTCACCTTTGGGCAGCATGCCGACGGGCATTGGGGGCTGGCGCACAGCGCGGCGGAAGCCAAGGAAATGGGCTTCATGTCGATCAATCTGGACACCATGTTCTGGTCGCTGAGTCTCGGCGTTCTGTTTCTGTGGTTTTTCAGGAAAATCGCCCGCAAGGCCGAGTCCGGCGTCCCCTCCGGCTGGCAGAATTTCATTGAAATGATCGTCGAGTTCGTCGACGACAGCGTCAAGGGCGGCTTCACCGGTCGCAACAAGATGGTCGCGCCGATGGCGCTGACGATTTTCGTCTGGGTCTTTCTGCAAAACCTGATGGATCTGATTCCGGTCGACTGGATTCCTTTCTCGGCCGGAGAGATTGGCGTGCCCCACATGCGGGTCGTGCCCTCCACCGATCCCAACGCCACTTTTGGCATGGCGATCGCCGTTTTCATGCTGATGCTGTTCTATTCGTTCAAGATCAAGGGGCCAACCGGATTCCTGGCCGAGCTGACCCTGCATCCGTTTCAATCGAAGAACCCGCTGGCGCAAGCGGCGTTCGTACCCATCAATTTCATTCTTGAAACCGTCTCGCTGCTGTCCAAGCCATTGTCACTGTCCCTGCGACTCTATGGCAACATGTTCGCCGGCGAAATGATTTTCATCCTGATCGCGCTCATGTATGGCGGCGGTTGGGCGCTGGGGCTGTTTGGCGGTTTCATGCAACTCGGCTGGGCCATATTCCATATCCTGATCATCACGCTGCAAGCGTATATCTTCATGGTGCTCACCATCGTCTACATGGACATGGCGTATCAGACAGGGGAGCAGCACTGATCGGATTCCCGGGCGCCCGTTCACCCGGTCAACGGTTTAATTAGTCACTGAAATTTTTTAGTTAGGAGAAGACGAGAATGAACGAAATTACCGCATTGCTCTACATCGCTGGCGCGATCATGATGGGCCTCGGAGCGCTCGGCGCCGCGATCGGCATTGGCGTGCTTGGCGGCCATTTTCTCGATGGCGCGGCCCGTCAGCCTGAAATGATCCCGACGCTGCGCGGCCAGTTCTTCCTGATGATGGGTCTGACCGACGCCGTGCCGATGATCGCGGTTGGCGTGGCGTTCTACGTAATCTTTGCCGTCGCCGCGGGTTGATTATTACGCAACCGAAACTCCATCCAACGCACAAGGCGGACAAAAGCGTATGAATATCAATCTTACGTTGATTGGCCAGACGATCAGTTTCTTCTTTTTCGTCTGGTTCTGCATGAAATATGTATGGCCACCGTTGATCAACGCCATGCAGGAGCGCAAGGAAAAGATCGCCGACGGCCTGGCCGCGGTCGAGCGCGGCAAGCACGAGCAGGCGCTGGCCGAGGAGCGCGCCAAGGACGATCTGAAAAAGGCGAAGGAACAGGCCGCCGAAATCCTGGCCAAGGCGGAACGGCGCGCCAGCGAAATCGTTGACGAGGCCAAGGAGGCCGCGATGGAAGAGGGCGCGCGGATCAAGACCGCCGCCCAGGCCGAGATCGAGCAGGAGGTCAATCGCGCCAAGGAATCGCTCCGCAAGGAAGTTTCCGCATTGGCGCTGTCGGGCGCGCAGAAGATTCTCGGTCGCGAGATCGACGCCGACGCGCACAAGGCCGTTCTCGACGAACTGGTCGCCGAGCTCTAGGTTAATCCGATATGTCAGAACTCATCACGGCGGCCCGACCCTACGCCAGAGCGGCTTTCGAATTTGCCCGGGATAATGACGTTGTCAGCGCCTGGAGCGGCCAGATCGAGCACATGGCGGCCCTGGCCGCGTTGCCGGAAATGCAACAGGTCATCGACAATCCCCGCCTGACCAAGGCGCAGATCGCCGATCTGTTCGCCGAGGCTTGCGGCGACGACATCGACGATCATGGCCGGAACCTGATTCATCTGCTGGCGGAAAACGGCAAGCTGGCGCTGTTGCCCGAGATCGCCGCGCTGTTCGAGCAGTATCGCGACGAAGCCGAAGGGCTGGTCGAGGTCGAGGTGACTTCCGCCATGCCGATGGACGCCGAGCAGGAAAAGCGGATCGCGGATTCCCTGAAAAAGCGTTTTGGACGCGACGTCAAAATCACTACCCAAATTGATGAAAGCCTGATGGGCGGCGCCGTCATCCGGGCTGGCGACCTTGTGATCGATGGATCACTGAAAGGCCGGCTCGACAAGGCGGCAACCGCGCTGTCCCGCTAAGAGGAAAAAGTTATGCAATTGAACCCCACGGAAATCAGTGATCTGATCAAGAAGCGGATAGCTGATTTTGAAGCTGTCGCGGAAGCCCGCAACGAGGGCACTGTCGTCAGCGTCACCGACGGCATCGTCAGAATTCACGGACTGGCCGATGTCATGTCCGGCGAGATGATCGAGTTCCCAGGCGATACCTTCGGCATGGCGCTGAACCTAGAGCGGGACTCGGTCGGCGCGGTGGTGCTGGGCGACTACAAGCACATCAAGGAAGGCGACAAGGCGCAATGCACCGGGCGCATCCTTGAAGTGCCGGTCGGCGAAGCGTTGCTGGGCCGGGTGGTCGATTCGCTCGGCAACGCGATCGACGGCAAGGGACCGATCGAGACGGATCAGACCAGTACGATTGAAAAAATCGCTCCCGGCGTCATCGAGCGTCAATCGGTCGACCAGCCGGTGCAGACCGGACTGAAATCCATCGACTCCATGGTGCCCATCGGACGCGGTCAGCGGGAGCTGATCATCGGCGACCGCCAGACCGGCAAGACCGCCGTGGCGATCGACGCCATCATCAACCAGAAAGGCACGGGCGTTAAATGTATCTACGTGGCCGTGGGCCAGAAAGCCTCCTCGGTCGCCAACGTGGTTCGCAAGCTGGAAGAGTTCGACGCGATGGAGCACACCATCGTGGTCGCGGCCACCGCCGCCGACTCGGCCGCGATGCAATACATCGCGCCTTACGCCGGCTGCGCCATGGGCGAATACTTCCGCGATCGCGGCGAAGACGCGCTGATCATCTATGACGATCTCACCAAGCAGGCCTGGGCCTATCGCCAGGTGTCGCTGCTGCTGCGCCGCCCGCCGGGCCGCGAAGCCTATCCCGGCGACGTGTTCTACCTGCACTCGCGCTTGCTGGAGCGCGCCGCGCGCGTCAACGCCGATTTCGTCGAGAAGGCGACCAACGGCGAAGTCAAGGGCAAGACCGGCTCGCTGACGGCGCTGCCGATCATCGAGACCCAGGCCGGCGACGTCTCCGCGTTCGTTCCGACCAACGTTATCTCGATCACGGACGGCCAGATCTTTCTGGAAAGCGATCTGTTCAACGCCGGCATCCGCCCGGCCATCAACGCCGGTCTCTCGGTCTCCCGGGTGGGCGGCGCCGCGCAGACCAAGATCATCAAGAAGCTTGGCGGCGGCGTGCGGCTGGCGCTGGCGCAGTACCGCGAGCTGGCGGCGTTCTCCCAGTTCGCTTCCGACCTGGACGAAGCCACACGCAAGCAGCTCGAACGCGGCGAACGCGTCACCGAGCTGATGAAACAGAACCAGTATTCGCCGATGACGGTGGCCGAGATGGCGTTTTCGCTGCACGCCGCCAACGAAGGCTATCTGGACGACGTGCCGGCCAACAAGATCGTCTCGTTCGAGGCCGCGATGCAGAGCTACATCAAGGCTGAACACGGCGAGTTGCTCGACAAGATCAACGAAACCGGCGATTTCAACGATGAAATCGCCAGCGCGATGAGCAAGGCGATCGAAGACTTCAAGGCCAACGGCAGCTGGTAATCGCAGATGGCAGGCGCAAAAGAAATCCGCACCCAGATCAAGAGCGTAAAAAATACGCAAAAGATCACCAAGGCGATGGAAATGGTCGCGGCCAGCAAGATGCGCAAGGCGCAGGACCGGATGCTGGCCTCCAAGCCGTATGCGCAGAAAATCCGCAACGTCATCAGCCACCTGGCGCTGGCCCATCCGGAATACAAGCATCCGTTTCTGGAAGAGCGCGAGCCCCGGCGGGTCGGATTCATCGTTGTCTCCACTGACCGCGGACTGTGCGGCGGCCTGAACATCAACCTGTTCAAGCAGGCGGTAAACGCCATGGAGGAATGGGACAAGAAGGGCGTCGAGGTCGATCTTTGCCTGATCGGCGCCAAGGCCGAAGGCTTTTTCAGGCGGCTGGGCAATGTGCGCTCAACCATAAAGCACCTGGGCGACACGCCGCACACTGAAGACCTGATTGGCACGATCAAGGTCATGCTGGACGCCTACCTGGAAGGCGAGATCGACGCGCTGTACCTGGCCGAAAACGAATTCGTCAATTCGATGACGCAGACGCCGCATGTCTCCAAGCTGATCCCGGTCGAGCCCGCCGACGACGAGCAGCTCACCCATTACTGGGACTACATCTACGAGCCGGAAGCGAAAGAGGTGCTCGACGGCTTGCTGACCCGCTACATCGAATCGCTGGTCTATCAGGCCGTGGTCGAGAACGTCGCCTGTGAAATGTCGGCGCGCATGGTGGCGATGAAGGCCGCTTCCGACAATGCCGGAGATCTGATCAACGAACTCCAGCTGGATTACAACAAGGCGCGTCAGGCGGCCATCACCCAGGAGCTGTCGGAAATCGTCAGCGGCGCCGCGGCGGTGTGACGAGTTAACTACTATTTATGAGATTTTTCGAAAGAGGAACACTATGAGTTCTGGCAATATCGTTGAAGTCATTGGCGCGGTCGTCGATGTCGAATTTCCCAGGGACGCGGTCCCGCTCGTCTACGATGCGCTCAAGGTCACTGATCAGGACGACCTGACCCTGGAAGTCCAGCAGCAGCTGGGCGACGGTGTTGTCCGGACGATCGCAATGGGCTCGTCGGACGGGCTGAAGCGCGGGATGAAGGTCGCCAACACCGGCGAGGCCATCAAGGTTCCCGTGGGCGAGAAAACCCTGGGCCGGGTCATGAACGTCCTCGGCGAGCCGGTCGATGAAGCCGGCGAGATCGGCGCGTCCGAATCCATGCCGATTCACCGTCCGCCTCCGACCTATGAAGAGCAGGCGGCCTCGATCGAAATCCTCGAAACCGGCATCAAGGTCATCGACCTGATCATGCCCATCGCCAAGGGCGGCAAGATCGGCCTGTTCGGCGGCGCGGGCGTGGGCAAGACCGTGACCCTGATGGAGCTGATCAACAACATCGCCAAGCAGCACTCTGGCCTGTCGGTCTTCGCGGGCGTCGGCGAGCGGACCCGCGAGGGCAACGACTTTTACTACGAGATGAAGGAAGCCGGCGTTCTCGACAAGGTTGCGCTGGTCTACGGCCAGATGAACGAGCCCCCCGGCAACCGGCTGCGGGTCGCGCTGACCGGGCTGACGATGGCGGAATATTTCCGCGACGAAGGCCGCGACGTACTGATGTTCATCGACAACATCTACCGTTACACGCTGGCGGGCACCGAGGTCTCGGCGCTGCTGGGCCGGATGCCTTCGGCGGTGGGCTACCAGCCGACGCTGGCCGAGGAAATGGGCGCCCTGCAGGAGCGGATCACCTCCACGAAGACCGGCTCGATCACCTCGTTCCAGGCGGTCTATGTCCCGGCGGACGACCTGACCGATCCGTCGCCGGCCACCACCTTCGCTCACCTTGACGCGAC
>DRPO01000596.1 GCA_011330835.1 Gammaproteobacteria bacterium
CTCGGTGACTTCGGCGCAACGATCGATCTCGTGGTCGCCGTCCATCAACACCTCGGGCTCCACGATCGGGGCGATGCCCAGCGACTGGCAGACCGCCGCGTAGCGGGCCAGCATCTCGGCGTTTGCGTGGCGGCCCAGACGACTGGGGTTGTGAGGACCGATCGGGTAGACCTCGCGCCACTTCGCGAAGCGCGCGCCTTGCTGCTTGTAGGTGGCGAGCCTGTCCTCCAGCCCGTCCAGTCCGAAGGTGATCAGATCGCCCGGCGAGCCGGCCAGCGGTCCCTTGCCCTTGTCGACCTTGACGCCAGGAACGATTTTTTGCGACCAGGCGATTTCGGGGAATGACAGGCCCTTGTCGTCGGTCTGCGCCAGCGTTTCCTCGAAAAGAATCACGCCGCTGATGTATTCGCCCAGACCCGGCGTGCTCAGCAGCAGATAGCGCCAGGCGTGGCGATTGGCTTCCGTCGATTCGACGTTGATATCGGCAAAGCGTTTGGCGATGGTGCCCAGGCTTTCGTCGGCGGCGAGAATGCCCCGATGATCGTCGACCATGTCGTCGATGGTCTGTTGCAGTTCAGCGGTCGTTTTCATGGGGTGCTCCGGCATTGTCAGTCTTGCGCCGCAGTATGCCAGCGCCGCGGGGGCGGTACTGTCATTTGAATGACAGGAAGCCGCCCGAGTCACGACAATCATTGCCCGAGGTCGCCGGGATACGATAATCTGTCGCGACTCTTACGCCTGTTTTCCAAGGAGCCGCGATGTCGGATCACTCGCCTGACAACAAACACTGGCTTTGGGTGTTGATCGGCGCCCTGGCGCTGGTTTGCCTGTCGTTTTGCGGCGGGGCGCTCGCCGCTGCGTCAGGGCGCGACGCCGTCGATGTCATCAAGATCGAGCTGGAGTTTAAGCCCGATCTGCGTCACGGGCGCTCGGTTTACGAGATCTGCGCTTCCTGTCATCTGCCCGAAGGCTGGGGCAACCATGATGGGACCTATCCGCAACTGGCCGGCCAGCATCGCAGCGTGTTGATGCGACAACTTCTGGCGATCCGGACAGGCAAGCGGGAGAACCCGATCATGTATCCCTTTGTCCAGGAACGCACCATTGGCAATCTCCAGTCGCTGGCCGATGTGGTGGCCTATATCTCCCGGTTGCCGATGGATCCGGATCATGGTCGCGGGCCGTGGTGGGACAGCAGCCCGGAATTCCAGTCGGGCAAAAGCCTGTATGAAAAGCACTGTCGCTCCTGTCATGGGGGGCGCGCCCAGGGCTATGAAGCCACGGCGACTCCCCGCCTCCAGGGGCAGCACTACGCCTATCTGTTGCGCCAGATCGGGTTAATCCGCGGCGGCGAGAGAAAAGTCAATCCCGACATGACGCGCGCAATGGCGGCGCTGTCCGCGGATCAGCTCAAGCTGATCATCAATTACGTATCCTGGTTGCCGGTTCCAAAGGCCGACCTGGCTCCATCGAGAAGCTGGCGGAATTCGGATTTCGCGGAGGAATAACCCGGTGTCCAAATTCACACGCAGGAGATTTATCCAGTTGGGCGGCGCCAGTTTGCTGGCGGCGGGGGCGGCGGCTGGAGGCGATTCTCCCAAGTCTGGCCCGGATCGAACCGCGGCCATCAACGACGGCTATCTGCGCAAGGCCGCTCTGCCGGAACCGAAAGGACCTCGCGTCGTGGTGCTCGGCGGAGGCTGGGGCGGCCTGACGATGGCGCGCTACCTGAAGAAGTTCAATCCCGCTTTCGACGTGGTGCTGGTCGACCGGAAAAGTCTGTTCATCTCCTGTCCGTTGAGCAATATCTGGATGGCGGACCAGATCCCGATGGAGTTTTTGTCGCACAGCTATCTGGACGCGGCGAAAAGCAATGACTACCAGTTTTTTCACGCCTCCGCCGTTGATTTGGATCGGGCGTCGAAACGCCTCTATACCGACAGCGGGTATATCGGCTATGACTACCTGGTGCTCGCGCCCGGCATCGATTACGACTACGCCCGCATCGGCGTTACCGAGATCGAGGAACAGTATCGCCTGCGGACGGAATATCCGGGCGGCTTTATCGACTTTTCCGAGCACCTGGCGATCAAGAGAAAACTGCATTCATTCCAGGGCGGCAATTTCGTATTGACCGTGCCGGCGGGGAACTACCGCTGCATGGCGGCGCCCTACGAACGCGCCTGCATGGCTGCCGCCATTTTCAAGAAGCGCGATATCAAGGCCAAGGTTCTGTTGCTCGACATGAACGCCGATATCCGTATCAAAAAGGATGGCTTCAGGCGCGCTTTTTCCACATTCTATCCGGACATGATCGAATACATGCCCGCCACGGAAATCTCTGGCGTCGATCTGGACAAGCGGGAAGTGATCACCGACTTCGATACGATTCCTTTCGATGACGCGGTGATCTATCCGCCGGTGCGCGCGTCGCGGCTGATCGAGAATTTTGGTCTCGCGTTGTCATCGAGCCCGCAAAAGGAGGCGGATGTCGATCAGTTCAAATACCACTTCAGGGATGACCAGCATGTTTATGTCGTCGGCGACGCCCGGCCACAACCCTTTTCCAAGAGCGGCAACACGGCCTACAGCGAGGCCAAATACGTGGCGGAGTTGATCGCCGCGCACGCGAAGGGCAAGGAAATTCCCTGGCGCAGCCCGCAGACCATGTGTTTTTCCGGAGTGCGTATCGATCCGCTGGAAGCGATGAGCATTATCGCGTTCTACCAGTATGACAAAAAGGAAAAGACCTTTGAGTTCGACCGCGTCCACATGATCGAGAAATGGTCGGTGCGGAATGGTCAGGCCGGGCTGGCCTGGGGAGAGGGGATTTTTCGGGATTTGTTTTATTCGTAAGTGGGGGGGCGCTAAGTGGCGCACACGTCCGTCATTCTCGCGAACGCGGGAATCCAGACCACCGCAAACTGGATTCCGGGTCTTCGCTCCACTCAGCCCGGAATGACGGGAGGTCGGCGCATTTTCTGACCACGGGCGGGGTGTCCCGCCGCTGGTGGATTTCGCCAAGGCGCCGCTGTTCCATCCCATCGCCCTGTCGCTGGGCATCGACACGGCGCATCTGGGCATCGTCATGACCACCAACATGGAGGTGGGCATGATCACGCCGCCGGTAGGTCTGAATCTCTACGTGGCGGCGGGCTTGTCGGGCATGAGTCTGGGCGAAGTCACGCGGGCGGCCTTGCCGTGGATGTTCGTGCTAATTGCCGCGCTGCTGGTGATTGCCTATGTTCCGTGGATCAGCCTGGCGCTGGTGAGTGCGCTGTATTGAGTTGGACCGCCGATTACCACTGAAGGGGGTCTGTGGAAAAATGGCGCTGGCCCGCATTGCGCGGAATATGCGGACTCTCGCTTGGTCCTTGATTCCACAGTGCACTTTCTTCCCCTGGAAAGACAATCCGTATTCAGCCGAGCCAAAAAGCCTGCTGTGGAATCAAATCCTGGAGGAAAAATTCCCTGATTCCGTGAAAAATGCGGGCTCGCCGGTTGGAAAGATTGATTTTACTCAAGCGAAATCAATTTGAGGAGGCGGTTTCCTTGTGAAATGGCCGCGAATTTTCTATTCTCGCATCGCGTGGCGGAATCGATGACGGGCAGGGCGGCTGTCTGTCCGCGGCGAGCTTGTTTTGCGGCCCTGAAAAATACAGACTGACAGGTAACAAACTGATCATGAATTGGATAAAAGTCATTATTTTCTCGCTATTGCTGGGGTTGTCGTGCGCCGCAACGTCCGCCGACACCAGTCCGCTGGATCAACAGCTCAGGGATGCGGCCGCCGAGGGTAGCGTCGAAAAGATCCGCGAGTTGCTCGACAAGGGGGCGTTCGTGGATGCGCCGGGGAAATATGGCAAGACGCCGCTGATGCTGGCGGCGGAAACGGGCAATATCGACGCGGTGGCGCTGCTGCTGTCACGCGGCGCCAACGTCAATGCCCGAACCCGGTCGGGCTCTACCCCGCTGACCTTCGCGGCGGAAAACGGATTTCGGGCGATTACCGGGCTGCTCGTTGAAATGGGCGCCAATGTCCACGACCGTACGCGCGCCGGCTGGAACTCGCTGATGATCGCGGCGCGGGAGGGTTACGACAACATCGTCGCGCAGTTGCTGGAGTTCGGGGCGGATATCCGGGCTTCCGACCGGAAGGGGAATTCGGCGTTGATGTACGCGATCGAAGGCAATCACGTCAAGACCGTCAAAACGATATTTCACTATAGCGACCTCGTGGCGCCCTGTGTTCCCAACAAGGAGGGCGTGACGCCGCTCATGCTGGCGATCGACAAGAAATACGAAGAGATCGTCGATATCCTGATTCCGATCACCAAGAACCTGAATTTCCGTGACAAATATGGCGCGACCGCGTTGCACTATGCGGTCGAGGCCGGGAACATGGACGCGGTCAAGGCGCTGATAGCGCATCATGCCGATGTCAATATTCAGGACGTGGACGGTGAAACGCCGTTGACCGAAGCGGTGGCCCTGGGGAATGTGGACATGGTCGCCTTTTTGCTCGCCCATGGCGCGGATCCGGATATCAAGAACAAAAAGGGGAAGAACGCGCGGGACATTGCCCGGGAGAAGGGGGCTGACGCCACCCTGAAACTCCTGGCGTCAACCGGGAAGTAGAGGGTTGTCCGCCGATCTGAGAACGGTGTCTCGCAAACTGGGAGAGAAGGTTTCCGCTGGCGCGCGAAAGTATGAGAAAATCCACCGCGATTTCAGGCGCTGTCGGGAGGATGGCGGTTGGGACTGAATCATCCGCGTTTGAAGCCAGTTCTTGGAATAACTGGTGTATATCAATAAGATATGCCATTATCTTCGTATGTGGCTTTAACTGGGCTGAGTAAGTTGAAAAATTCAATTTGTCGCTGGTTGTGTCGGCTGGGCTTGTGCCTGTGCATATTCATCCATTCCGCGCACTCCGCTTCACAAGCGGACTCCCAAACGCCGCCTCAACGCAAGCCGCTCGTTCTGGCGCTGGCGTCTCTTACCACGCAACACGATGATCCATCCCCCGGTTTTTCCCTCGGCCATGTGGCGGGTTCGTCGACAAATCCCGAACGGCTGGATTGCTTCACGGTCGGAACCCGTTCCCGATTGCGCAAGACTTTCGATCAGACCTGGCGACGGTTGCGCGCTTCTTTCGCGGAAAGCTCCCACCGGATTTCTTCGGGTCTCAGCCGTCTGCGCGCCGCCAGACTGATTCCGTTTGTCGGACTCGGCTGGCGAAACCCGCAGGATGAACTCAGTACGGAGATTGCCGATATCGATATCGGATTCTTTCTTGATGAGGAGCCAACGGCTTCGATGACGCCATTCGCGACCGGGCAGGGCGGTGAGCGCCAAAGAGTTCGGCGCATCCATGGCCGAACGAGCAATGAGCCGGATGAGGGGTTGACCCAACTGGGGCAGGTCCGCAGCGAGTGGGACTATCGCGACAGTTTCGACGGGCTTGAAATCTTGCCGACAGTCTCTTTTGGCGCGGTATATCGGTTTTGAGGCATACCTGCTGCCCACACCAGATCTCGAAAACAGAAGTCGTCCGTGACTTCAATCGTGGGGGTTATACCTTGTTCTTGCAAGTGCTGATGCCGAGCAGCGCGTAAGGCGGACACCAGCCGATAATCGCGGTGGCCAGCGGGATCAGGCCGATCCAGCCCCAGGGGGTCTTGCCCATCAAAGCCAGAGCGATCAAAAAGACGCCCACGATGGCGCGGATAACGCGCTCGGTATTGCCAATATTCTTTTTCATGTGTGTGAACTCCTGAATGAA
>DRPO01000597.1 GCA_011330835.1 Gammaproteobacteria bacterium
CCATAGCCCCACTATGCCTGCGTTTTCACGCCTTGCTCTCGACGAAAACCTACGCACCCTAAATGGGGTATTCTTGAACGCAAGAAGTATAAAAAAGGGACGCCAGAGGCGTCCCTTTTGCCCTTGCGGGCGGTCGACTTACGATGTTGATTACAGGATATAAGCCCGCTCGTCGTGCTCGGCGGTATCCAGGCCTTCGACCTCGGCTTCTTCCGAGACGCGCAGGCCCATCACGACCTTGACCACGAACAGGATGACAGCCGTCATGACGCCGGTGTAGACGATGGTGGCGATAACGCCAGTCGCCTGGACGACCACTTGTCCGCCAATGCTGCTGATGCCGTCGCCGAAGCCGGCGCCGCCCAGGCTGGTGGCCGCGAACACGCCGGTCAGCAGGGCGCCAACGATGCCGCCGATGCCGTGTACGCCGAAGGCGTCCAGCGAGTCGTCATAGCCAAAGATGCGCTTGAGCTTGGTGGCGCCCAGGTAGCACAAAAAGCCGGAGGCGAAGCCGATGGCCAGCGCGCCCATGGGGCCAACCGCGCCGGAGGCGGGCGTGATCGCGACCAGGCCGGCGACCGCGCCTGAAGCGATGCCCAGTCCGCTGGGCTTGCCGTGGAAGATCCACTCGGAAAACATCCAGCTCAGCGCTGCGGCGGCGGTGGCGATTTGGGTCACGGCCATGGCCATGCCGGCCACGTTATCGGCCGCCAGCTCGCTACCGGCGTTGAAACCGAACCAGCCGACCCACAGCATGGAGGCGCCGATGATGGTGTAGGTCAGATTGTGCGGAGGCATCGCCGTGGTCGGATAGCCTTTACGCTTGCCGAGCACGATGGCGCAGACCAGACCGGCGATACCGGCGTTGATGTGAACCACGGTGCCGCCGGCGAAGTCGAGAATGCCCTTGCCGCCGAGCCAGCCGCCGTCGCCCCAGACCCAGTGCGTGATCGGCGCGTACACCAGCACCAGCCACAGGGACATGACCACCAGCATGGATGAAAACTTCATCCGTTCGGCGAAAGCGCCAACGATCAGCGCGGGGGTGATGATGGCGAAGGTCATCTGGAAGACCATGAAAACGGTTTCCGGAATCGTGCCGCTAAGCGCGTCGACGGTGACGCCCTTGAGGAACATCTTGTCGAGCCCGCCCCAGTAGGGGCCTTCGCCGCCAAAGGCGATGCTGTAGCCGACAACGGCCCAGAGCACGGTCATCAGCGCTGTGATGGCGAAGATCTGGACAAAGGTGGAGAGGGCGTTCTTGCTGCGCACCATGCCGGCGTAGAACATGGACAGACCTGGGATGGTCATGAACAGAACCAGCACGGTGGCTGTCAGCATCCAGGCTGTATCGCCGGCGGACAGCGTATCTTCGGCCAGGGACAGCGTGGGCAGTGACAGCAAGCCCATGCCCAGCAGAGCCGTGAGTGATTTGACAGATTTGATCATCGATGCTTCTCCTCTTATAGAGCGTCGGGACCGGTCTCGCCGGTGCGGATGCGAATGGTTTGCTCGATCTGCGAAACGAAGATCTTGCCGTCGCCGATCTTGCCGGTGGAGGCCGCCTTGGAAATAGCCTCGATGGCCTGATCCAGTAAATCCGCCTTCAGGGCGACTTCCAGCTTGATTTTGGGCAGGAAGTCAACCACGTATTCCGCGCCGCGATACAGCTCGGTGTGGCCTTTTTGACGACCGAAGCCCTTGACCTCGGTGACCGTAATGCCCTGAACGCCAATTTCCGACAACGCCTCGCGGACGTCATCGAGCTTGAAGGGCTTGATGATTGCAGTAATGAGTTTCATTCATTTCTCCGTTAATCGTTGATGTTCGCGGCGGGGGGCCCGGATCAACCCGAGATTCGGAACCCGCAAGAAATCCGGACTAGAAAGTTTTGGACCAGGAAACGGTGACGCGGGGGTCGCTGTCGTCCAGGTCATTGTCGTCCAAGGCTAAACCGAAATCGCCCTTGCTGAACGAGACGCCATAGTGGGTGTAGTCGCTGTCGTCGGCTCCGGTGTCGTAGCTACCGCCATAGAGGCTCAGCCCCCAGTCGTTGCCCAGATCGATGTCATAGCCGAGGCTGAGGTACAGGTAGTTTTCGTCCGTGGAGTCCGCATCGACCTGGTAGGAAACGCCCAGGGCGAAACCCGCGATGCCGGTGTTCAGATAGACTTCCGAGAAATTGGAGTCGTCCAGGGACGGATAGGCGTAGAGAATGTAGCCAACGTCGTAGCCAAATCCGCCGACTTCGCCGCCGTAACCGCCGTAGAGGTCCAGTTCATAACCGGCGTCGGTCGCATCGGCGCCGAAATCAACGTTGGACGCCCACGTGCCAAGGTAAAAACCGCTGTCGTTGGAATAGTCGAGACCACCGGAAATGGCCGCCTGATCCTGAGTTTGGGTGACGCCGCGCCAGATGTAGTTGCTGGCGACGCCGATATTGCCTTCCACGCCAGCCTGAGCATTGGCGCTGAGCAATATTCCTGCCGCGATCAGGGATACAGTGGTTTTTTTGGTGAGTTTCATTGGTTTCTCCAGTGTTGTAATAAGTTCTCGGGAAACCGGAAAGCAATTGCCGTGCCAGCTGTATCGGGACGGGGTCGCTGCCCGTTTGCTGTCCAAAACTGGGCGGAAAGCTGCGATATCGTGCACATTTTTGGGCATTGTTTGGATTTATTGCACCTAGTTGGTGCATGAGTGATAAATAATGGTGCGCATGTTGAGTGATGTTGTGTGATTTTCGCAACAGATTGGCGGCCTGACATTTTTGGACTGCGGAAACTGTCGCAAGGGGTATAATCGAGTTCTCCTCCAATCCAACAGCAGGGCGTCAGGCAATGATAGATTCACAGCAACTCGATGATCTGGCAAAGCGACTCGCCGGCTTGATGCCGGAATCGATGAGCCGGTTTCAGCAGGACATCGAGAAAAACCTCAAGGCGGGCCTGAAGGGCGTATTACAGAAAATGGATCTGGTCACCCGGGAGGAATATGACGTTCAGGCGGCTTTGCTGGCGCGCGCTCAGAAGCGCCTGGCGGAACTGGAACAGCGTATCCAGGCGATGGAGGAAAAGGCGGACAGCGATCACTGAGCGCGTTGGCGTTCCCCCATCCGTCATTCCGGGCTGATTGGAGCGAAGAACCCCGAATCCAGAACGGGGCGCTGGATTCCCGCTTTCGCGGGAATGACGGAAGCAAGGTTCGTCATTCCGGGCTGAGTGGAGCGAAGAACCCGGAATCCATGCTCAGACTCTTTCGCGGGAATGACGGACGGAGTTTGGTGACGGAGCAAAACGCCCACCGAAAGCTGGGTGAGGGGCTTTGGATCCGCTTGACCAAACGGCATTGCGACGCGCCTCATCTCGGGATTCAGGGTGCGGGTATTTTGGGCGCAAGAGGTATATATACTCAGGCAAGAGCTTGATCCTGTTCCTTCCCGGAACCCCTGGTCGCCCGCAGAATCGCAACCCTTGTAGCGAAACGATAGGGCAGCGACAGCTTTGTCTCACGCGGTTGTACACAGTCGCGCCATTGTTGGCGTCCAGGCGCTGCCGGTTCAGGTAGAGGCCAATATCTCCGGCGGTCTGCCCGCCATCTCCATCGTCGGCATGCCGGAAGTCGCCGTGCGCGAAAGCAAGGATCGGGTTCGCGCCGCCCTCCAGAATTCCCGCTTTGAGTTTCCCGACGGACGGATCACCATCAACCTCGCCCCCGCCGACCTGCCCAAGGAAGGCGGTCGCTTCGACCTGCCCATCGCTCTGGGTATTCTTGCCGCCTCCGGCCAGCTATCCGCGGACGCCCTCGAACAGTATGAGTTCATCGGCGAACTGTCGCTGGCCGGCGAATTGAGGCCGGTGCGCGGCTCCTTGCCTACCGCGCTGGCGGCGCGCGATGCTGGAAAAGCGCTCGTCACGCCCACGGAAAACGCCGGCGAAGCCGCCCTGGTCGGCGGCCAGATCGTGCTCCCCGCCGCGCACTTGCTCGATGTTTGCCGGCATCTCGAATCCGGTCAACATCTGGAGCCTCAGCCGGCGGCGGCCATTCCCAAAACGCCCTGTTATGGCGTGGACCTCGCCGACGTTCGCGGTCAGCAGCACGCCCGGCGGGCGCTGGAAGTCGCCGCCGCGGGCCGTCACCATCTGATGATGGTTGGCCCGCCGGGCACCGGCAAAACCATGCTCGCAACGCGCCTGCCCACCATCCTGCCGCCGATGAGCGAAGCCGAAGCGCTGGAAAGCGCCGCCATCACCTCCGTCAGCCAGGGCGGCTTCGACCTGAGACAATGGCGACGGCGTCCCATTCGTCGTCCCCACCACACTTCCTCCGGCGTCGCCCTGGTCGGTGGGGGCTCCAATCCCCGACCCGGCGAAATCTCGCTCGCCCACCACGGGATTCTGTTTCTCGATGAAATGACCGAATTCGACCGGCATGTTCTGGACGTGCTGCGCGAACCGCTGGAAACCGGAGAAATCACCATCTCCCGGGCCGCGCATCAGGCCGAATTTCCCGCCCGCTTCCAGCTCATCTGCGCCTTCAACCCCTGCCCGCAAGGCTATGACTGCGACCTCGGCCCCCGCTGCCAGTGCTCCCCCGAACAACAACGGCGCCACCGTAGCCGCATCTCCGCTCCCTTGATGGACCGGATCGACATCCAGATCGAAGTGCCCAAACTCCCGAAGGAAGCGCTCAGAGACACCGAGACCCAGGCTGAAAGCAGCGCCACGGTCAGACAACGCGTTCTCCAGGCCCATCAACGACAATTCGAACGCTGTGGCAAATCCAACGGCGAAATGAACAACCGCGAAGTCGAGCGGCACTGCGCCCTCGACGCCGCGACCCAAAAGCTGCTTGACCTCGTCATGGATCGCTTCCGCCTTTCCGCGCGCGCCTACCACCGCATCCTCAAAGTCGCGCGAACCATCGCCGACCTCGAAGGCCGATCCCGCATCCAGTCGCCGCACATCACCGAAGCGCTCGGCTATCGCGCCATGGATCGCTGGCAGGCCGGTTCCTGACCGATGGCGCCCAGGCGCGCCAGCCAGCGTTCCGCCGGTGGACAACTGCTGCACCCCTGGGAAGTGTAGAGCGCCAGCAGGGCGGTTAGATGATTCGCGCTGTCCGCCTGAAACAGCGGGTCGACCGCGTTGAGCGACGGGGTCGGCAGGATCAATAATGGCTTCATGACAGTGTTTCACAACAGTATAATGAAATGATAATGAGAAATCCGCGCTGGATCACGGAGTTTGGGGGCGTCAGCCGTTATCCTCGAAGCCCCCTCGCCACAAACTACGTCGAAACGGTAGCCGATGGATTCATCCGTGATTGAAGAGACGCTGAAAAGCGCATTGTCATTGCATCAGTCAGGCGATCTGGCTGGCGCTTGCGAACACTACCTGCAAGTCCTCGATGAGGAGCCCGAAGAAGCCAACGCCCTTCAACTGATGGGAACGGCCAAATACCAGCTGCGGGAGCTGGACGAGGCGAAACAGTTTCTGGAGCGCGCCCTGACGGCGCGCCCCGACCTTTTCGAGGCGCACGTCAATCTTGGCAATGTGCTGACCGATATGGGCGATTTGCCGGCGGCGCTGTCGCGCTATGATCAGGCGCTGGCGATCCAGCCAAGCGCGCTGGCGTGGAATAACAAGGGGAATATCTTTCGGGTTTCCGGCGAACTGGACAAGGCGGCGGACGCTTACGCCAGGGCGTTGGAAATCGACCCTGAATTTGTCGACGCCCTCAATGGTCTGGGCATGATCCGGTGTCTCGAAGGGCGGTTCGAAGAAGCCATCGACTTGCATCGGTCGGCGCTCGACATCGACGCGGAACGCCCGTTGACGTACCTCGAACTGGCCTATGCCCACAGTCGCAAGGGCGAGCAGGACGAGGCGCTGGCCAATTACTATCACGCGCTGGTTCTGGCGCCTGAACTGTTCAACGCGCATTACGGCATCGGCAATGTCTTTTTCCAGCGGGGACGCTACGCCGACGCCATCCGCGCCTACCGTCATGCGCTGAGCCTCAATCCCGGCAATCCCGAAATCCTGACCAATCTCGGCAACGCCTACGCCGAAACCGGCGATATTCAGGCCGCCAATGACTGTTTCCAGCAAGCGCTCAAGGTCAATCCCAACGATGTTCGCGCTCTGTCCAATCTCGGCAATAATCTTCAGCATTTCGGGGACATGGAAGAGGCCGCCGAGCAGTTCCGCAAGGCGCTGGCGGTCGATCCGGACAACCTCGAGGCGCTGAACAACCTCGGCAAGTTGCTGGTTCAGCAATACAAACCCGGCGAGGCGATCGAGGTATTGAAAAGGGCGCTGACGCTTTACCCCGATTTCGTCCCGGCTCTCTACAACTACGGGTATGCGCTGAACCAGTTTGGTCTCAACAGCGAATCGATCGAGGTGTTGCGCGAGGTGGTCGAACGCCAGCCCGATTCGCATCTGATCAACAGCACCTTGTTGATGTACCTGAGCTACGAGCCGGATCTGTCGCCGGAAGCGCTGCTCGAAGAGCATCGCCAGTGGGCTCGACGTCATGCCGACCCGCTGAAATCCCGCATCCAGACGCATGACAATGATCGCGATCCCGACCGGCCACTGCGAATCGGCTATGTCTCGATGGACCTGGGGCGGCATCCGGTCGGCTACATGACCGTTTCCTCGCTGACCCGGCATGACCAGCAAAACTTCCCGACATACTATTATTCCAGTCGCTCCAAAGAGGACGACATCACCGCCCGCTACCGCGAATCGGCGACCGGCTGGCGGCGCACGCTGGGCGTATCCGACAGCGAAATGGCGCAAATGGTGCGTGATGACCGCATCGACATTCTTGTCGATCTCAGTGGCCACACCGCCGGGGGGCGATTGCCGGTCTTCGCCGAAAAGCCCGCGCCGCTGCAGGCGACCTGGATTGGCTATTGCGACACCACCGGCGTCGACGCCATCGATTACATCCTGATGGACGAGATGACGGCGCCTCCCGAGATCGACGACCTGTTTACCGAAAAAGTCGTGCGGTTGGGAACGCGTTTCTGCTATACGCCGCCGGATGCCGCGCCCCCTGTTTCCACCGCCTTGCCGGCGATGAAAAACGGCTATGTCACCTTTGGCACGCTCAGCAATCTGCTCAAGGTCACCGCCGAAGTGGTGGCTGTCTGGGCCAAATTATTGCAGCGCGTTCCCAATTCCCGTCTGCTCATCTCCTGGAACACGCTGCAGGAAGCGGCGCGGCGCGAACGCCTGCTCAACCAATTCCGGGATCGCGGCGTCGAATCCGGTCGCATTCTCTTCCGCTACTACCCCGATTCCAGCAATCACGCCGCCATACTTAACGACTACGCCGATATCGACATCGCGCTCGACACCTTCCCCTATACCGGCGGCATCACCACCTCCGAGGCGCTGTGGATGGGCGTGCCCGTCGTCACCCTGCGCGGCCGGCGGGCCGTCTCCCGGCAAAGCGCCTCGATCATCGCCGCGGTGGGCGGCATGGATGACCTGATCACCGACAGCAAGGAGGCCTATATCGAAACCGCCGCGCGACTCGCCGGTGATTTTGGCCGGCTCTACGACATGCGCAAGAACCTGCGGCAGCGCATGGCGCAATCGCCGTTCTGCAATGCCGAACAGTTCATCGTCGATCTTGAGAACACCTATCGGCGGCTCTGGCGTCGGTGGTGTGAGCGCTGAACTGGTGAAACAGCGGCGGATGGATCCCGGCGTTCGCTGGGATGACTGCTTTCTCTTCACCCAAGCCCCGGTCCTCGTACCATCATTCCGCTTCCAAGCAACGTAATCGCCGCTTCTGGGTTGGGGCATCTCCCTGCTTTACGCCGTCATCCCGGCGAACGCCGGGATCCAGTCTCCCCACAACCTCGAAAACACCCCGAACACCGGGTCGGGGCCCGCGTGGCGGACCGGCGACAGTGCCGTCGAATCGACGAACGACCGTTTATCTGAGACAAATGGAATTCTCGGGTATACTTCCTGTCCATAGATACCTCTTGCGACCAGGAATACCTCATTCAGGCCGCGCATCTTTTCGCCGATAGCAGCGTTGTAAAAACTTGACGTAGCGCCACTATGCCTGCGTTTTTACGCCTTGCTCTCGACGAAAATTTACACGCCCTGAACGAGGTATTCCTGATCGCAAGAGGTATAACTCACTTGCGATCGTTCCTCGGGATGGTCGCGACTCCATACCACCGGACTGGAAACGATCAACGATGACCGGATCGACAAACCCGATGGGGGCGCGAGAACGATGACC
>DRPO01000598.1 GCA_011330835.1 Gammaproteobacteria bacterium
GCGCCACTGGCGCGTTCGTCGGGAAATTGATCCCCCGGATCAATTTCTGACCCTCCTTACTTGCCGAAATATCAGTGGCTTGGCGCGCGCCGTCAATGGTGGTTCCATTTTCAAGCGCGCCAAGCCGCTGAGATGAAGGGTATGCGGTTTCTGGACCCCACCTTCCTGATTTCGGCGTGATTTGAGACTCAATGCCTGTTGGATAGCAGGAAGTGAGTTTCTCCATGGAGACTACGAGAGAGTTTCTCAAAGATCTGGGTGTCGAAGTCTCAGATAGCGGGCATCGACGATGGCCGGATGATCTGAAGGCGCGGATTGTGGCGGAAACGTTGGTGCCGGGGGCAACGGTGAATGATGTGGCGGGCAAGTATGACATGCGCCCGAACCACCTGTCGGCATGGCGGCGGATGGCCAAGGATGGGGAGCTGGTTTTGCCTGCGCCGGAAGCCGAGGCTGAATTTGCCCCGCTGGTCGTGTTCGATGTTGAGCCTCCACCTTCGGTCAAGGCTACGGAACTTGTGCAAGCGGCGATCGAGATCGTGACGGGGTCAGTTTCCGTCCGGCTGGACGGGGCCACGCCCGCAGGCCGGATTGCCGACATCGTGCGTGCCCTTGGGGTTGGCGCATGATTTTCCCGTCCAATCGTGTACGCATCCTCGTGGCGACTGGGCCTGTGGACTTCCGCAAAGGTCACGACGGATTGACCGCCATGGTGCAGTCTGTCCTGCGCGAGGACCCGTTCACGGGGACGGTCTTCGTGTTCCGCGCCAAGCGCCTGGATCGGCTGAAGCTGCTGTATTGGGACGGAACCGGCCTGGTCATGGCTTACAAGAGGCTCGAGGAAACGACCTTCACCTGGCCCGCAATAAGGGACGGGATGATGGCACTGAACCATGCCCAATTCGAGGCGCTGTTCGCCGGGCTCGACTGGCGCAAAGTGAAGGCCCTGGAGACCCGGCCACCATCTGCGGCGGAGTGAATCAGGGCGTCGAATGTAGCGGTCATAGCTCTGATTTTGGGTTATACATCCGGGCATGATCGACACCGCCAAAGACCTTGATCTGTCCGTTCTGCCGCCGGAATACCGCGCTGTGTTCGAGGCGCAGGCCGCGCGGGTGGCACTGCTGGAAGAGGTCAACAAGCGTCAGGAACATCTGATCGCCGAGATGCACCACGCACTCTATGGCAAGAAGTCCGAGAAGCTGCGCGAAGACGACCGTCAGTTGGCCTTCGAGGAGATTGAGGTTGCCCTTGCCGAGGTCGAAGAGCAAAAATCGGAACAGGCTACCAGTGACAAACCAAAGCGCAAAAAGATAGCCAAGCGCAATCGCGGCAACCTGCCCGAGGGCTTGCCGCGCATCGAACAGGTGATCGAGCCCGACAGCCTGGACTGCCCTTGTGGCTGCGGAGCGATGCACAGGATTGGCGAGGACCGCAACGAGCGGCTCGACATCGTCCCGGCACAGTGCCGTGTGATCGTGACGATCCGCCCGAAATACGCCTGCCGCGCTTGCACCGACGGGGTCACTCAAGCCCCGACACCGCCCTGGTTGATCGAGGGCGGGCTGCCGACCGAAGGGGCAATCGCGCATGTTCTGGTATCGAAATACGCGGACCACCTTCCATTGTACCGACAGTCGCAAATCATGGCCCGGTCCGGCATCGACATCCACCGGTCAACGCTGGCGGATTGGACGGGTGTAGCAGGCTTCCATCTCGCGCCTGTCGTGGACAGGCTGGCTGAGCATCTGAAGACGTCAACGAAGCTCTTCATGGATGAGACCACGGCCCCCGTGCTCGACCCCGGACGCGGGCGCACGAAAACCGGCTACCTCTGGGCGCTGGCCCGCGATGATCGCACCTGGGGCAGCAATGACCCGCCGGGGGTGGTTTACTTTTATGCTCCGGATCGCCGCGGCGAAAACGCCGAAAAATTCCTGACCGGCTTCAACGGCATCCTGCAGGTGGACGGCTACACTGGATACAACCGATTGACCAAACTGTCCCGCAAGGGCGGTGCGCCAATCACCGTGGCGTATTGCTGGGCGCACGCCCGTCGCAAACTGAAGGAAGTCTTCGATCGCGACGGATCCGAGATCGCCGCCGAAGGCTTGCGTCAGATCGCCGAAATCTATGCCGTCGAAAAAGACATTCGCGGCATACCCCCCGGCCAACGCCTGTCAGCCCGCCAAGCCCGATCCGCTCCTCTGGTCGCCGCCTTCGGGGAATGGCTTCAGGCGCAACGCCTGCGCATCTCGGCGAAATCGCGCCTCGGCGAGAAACTGGCATATATCCATAACCATTGGAACGGGCTACAGGCATTCCTGTCTGACGGCCGCGTCGAGATCGACAGCAACAACGTCGAAAATCTCGTTCGCCCAATAGCCCTTAATCGCAAGAACGCGCTGTTCGCCGGGCACGATGAAGGTGGGCGCGCTTGGGGCCGCATCGCCTCGCTGATCGAGACCTGCAAGATCAACAGTGTGGAGCCCTTCGCCTACCTGAAATCCACACTCGAAGCCATTGCTGCAGGCCATCCAAAAAATCGCATCGACGAACTGCTCCCCTGGAACTTCAACCCGTCAACCTGAAAACCCTGTGCTGTCCAGACACCGCTTACGATTAACGCGTGGTGCCGCCAACATACACGAGTGTAGGAATGCCAGAATTCATGAGATTTAGGCACTTCCGCGAAAAACCGACCGGAGTTTACGAGACTCGCCAACCGTATTTGCGAGGCTGAGTGAGTCGGAGTCGACCTTTACAATCGATGACTTCCGAATGGCTTTTTCCAATTTCGCAGCGCTCCAGAAGCGACTGGCTTCATGTAGAAAGTGAACCATTCGTTGACACAAACGGAAGTCAATCACGCTTTGGTCAACGGTGTCATTTCAATAGGCCGCGACTTAGGAGCGGGCTTCATCGCTGAAGGCCGGGAAACGAGTGAGCAAAAATTAAAATTTGAGTTAATGGATGCGATTGACATCAAGGACCCCTGTTTAGTAATGCCGTTGTATTTGAGGATTTTCTTGAACTTCTGATTGAACGAAATTGAAATAATCGGCTCAACCAAA
>DRPO01000599.1 GCA_011330835.1 Gammaproteobacteria bacterium
AGGTCGCCATGGCCGCTTTGCAGACTTTGGCGAACGCCCAGATCCGCCAGGCTCGCGCCCACGTCGTCGGAGGCGATGTTGACGTTGAGTTCGAGCCGCTGATGTCCGTTGCTCTGATACCAGCCGCCTCCAGAACGCGCCTTGAGGTGGGACTGATCGACATCCAGCCGGTCGATCCGCAAACCGGTCGGGACGCGCGTCGTCAGCAGACGCGCCTTGCCCAACGCGCGGTCGCCGATACTTAGCGACTCCACTTCCGCGTCGACCGAAGGCAGGTCCAGCGGCGACCCGATCGGCGACTTGTCGCCCCCCTTCGCGGTCGGCAGCGCCAACCGGGTCAACCGCGCCCGGATACGCGCTCCGTTCTCGCGTTGCATCGGTATGTTCAGCGTACCGGCCATCTGGTCGGACCTGACTTTCAGGAACCACCGAGCGTCTTCCCGCTCGCCAACCACGCGCAGATGATTGAGCGTCAGGCTGTCGCCAACGCTCACGTACCCGAACCCGGCGTCCAGCCGGACAGGTTCCGGGCCGCTGGCGTCCGGGTCGCGCAACCGGTCGAGCGCATCCAGCCAGGGCCCGAGGGCGACGCCTGGCCAGTCGCCCGCAACCAGCAAGCCCTGCTCAGGAATCGGCGCCTGCGTATCCAGCAAGCGCACGACGCCCCGCTCGACCCCGCCGACATTACCCTCTCCGGTCTTCAACTCGCCCTCGAACTGCAACGTCTGGCCGTAGCTCACCTTCAGCCGGGGCGGTTTGCTGAACCGGTAATCGACCGTCAACATTCCCGCCGACTCCGTCGCCGGTTTTTCAAGCGGCGGCGGCAAGGCGATCGCCACGCCCCGCAGATCGGAGCGAACCACGAGATTCAGCTCCTCGCCCTGTTCCCGATTCGCGCGCGATGGAATCGTCATTGTTCCCCGCCACAGACCCCGGCCAGGCAACGCCAGCGCCAGCTGCCGCCGCAGATTGGGCAGCAAGGCCGCGGGATCGTAGTCGCCCTCCACGTTGACCTGGATATCGCCGTTGTCGGTGGAGCCGATCCGCCCAGTGACCGGGCTGCCGCGGAAACGAGCGCTCAACCCGATAGCGTCCCAGGACTTGTCCGAGAAGGCCACCGAGCCGGTCACGCCCTCGAACCGGACGTTCTGCCGGGGCAACGCCAGCAAGGCGTCCTCCAGCAGCACATGTCCGTTGAATTTCGGCTTGTCCCCTCGACGCTTGAGCGCCTTGCCCAACGGGAGTTGCACCGATAGCGACAACCGCGTGTCGCCCCGACTTTCAACCTGGCCGAGAAACGCCGTCATGTTCTTGACCAGCGGCGTGTCATGCAGGAAACGGATCACATCGGAGAGATCGCCCCTGGCCTTGCCCTCGATATCCAGCCGGGAACGGAACAGGTTGGCGATTTTCAGGGTCGCGGGAGAAACCCGGGTCTCCAGAATCCTCCCGCGATCCACGCGGGCGTCGAAACGGGCGTTGGCGAAACGCACCCGCCCATTGAGTTCGCGCGCGTCCGGCCAGCCATCGTGATAATGGAATCGCGCATTCTCGACATCGAAGGCCGCCCGCAGCCGGGCCTTGCCCGAACGCAAGGCCTGCTTGTCCAGCGCCCCGTGATAACTGACCAGCGCGTTGCGGACCGTTCCCGCGATAAACCCTTTTCTCAGCAGTTCCCGGACGCGGGGATTGCGAATGACCGGGAACGGAATGTAATCCGGCGCTTTTTTCGCATCGGCTCGGGGGACCATCAGCTCCAGGTCAAGCACCGGCTTTCTGTCCGGCGCCAGCGTGACATTCGCCGCGCCGCTGGCGGTAAAATCGCCGGTCGCCAGGCGCAGCTTGTCGATCACGACCTCCCAGCTTCCTCCCTTGCCGCGCCGCCAGTCCGCCTCCCCTGAGAGGCTGTCCAGGGGCAGCGCATGTCCCAGCAGTTTCGGCAGGTCGAGAACCATGCGCTGGCCGTTCAGAACGGCCCGCCCCCCCTGTTCATCGAGCCGAACGCGACCGGAAAGATTCCTAACCCCGGGCCAGCGTCGGTAAGCCGCCCAGCCCACGCCGTCGAGCTTCGCCGAGAACCGGTAGCGAGGGTTCGCGGATTTTTTCAGGGGCGCGCGAAACTCCACCGCCGTCAATTGACCCTCTGGCGCGAGCCGTTCCAGCAGGGTATGCGCTGGCAGGCGGGAGAATCCGGCGGCAAACGCCGCCAGTTCACCGATGTTTACACGGTCGATGAACCCCGTCAGCACTGGCCCGCCCTCGCCCGCCCGCGTCCAGGCCAAACTCAGGCCGCTGGCCGGCCAGGGTTGCTTGCCCGTCCTCAGCGCCAGCCGATCGAGATCCAGTCGCCAACGCTCCGGCTCTCCCGTCAGGTGAAAGCGAGAAGAGATTTTGGACACGCGCCGGGGTTCGCCCTGCGAGCCGGGCTCTTCGATGCGCAGGCCATAGCCCGCGATTTCACCGATGGCTTCGAGGCGCTCTCTGGCCCGCCAGTTTCCCCACGTTTGAACATTTACCCGTCCGTTGGACAGCCTGGGCCACCCGGTCGGCCACCCCAGCGGATTGCCGCGCACGTCGATGGCGCTGCCCTTGAGGTAGAAATCGCCGCGCCACGCAAACACATCGTTCAACGGTCCCCGCGCCCGAGCGATCAGGCGCAGGTTCTCGCCCTGACTGTAGGGAAGATCGATGTGGGCGTCGAGATCGACCGACGCGGAGCCGATGACCAGGCGCAGCTTCCGGGCGACGAACCGGAATTTCCTGTTGAGCGCCTGATCCTCCCAGATGACGCGGATGTCCCGCAGATCGAGCGTGAGCCCCGCCAGTTCCTCCAGGGAGTTGAAGCGCCGCGCGGCGGACCCGCCAGCGGGTTCGAACCCCCGGAACAGCAACCGGCCATCCTTGCGCCGAACAATCTCCACCACGCTGCCGCGCAGGATCAACTTGTCGGGAACCAGCGCGCCGCGCGCCAGACTGCGCCAGGGGTTGATCTTCAGGCGAATCAGTTCGAATGTCGCCAGCGGCGCGCTGCCATCGGGGGCGTCAATCCGGACATCGCGCAGCTTGATCAGGGGCTTGAAACCAGCCCAGTCCGCCTCAATGAGGCCGATGCTGACCGGATGGCGGATGAGCTTGCCGATCTCTTCCGCCGCGACATCGCGAAACTCGTTGGCAAACGGCAGAATCAGCCGCGACAGCGACAGCAAAATCGCCAGCACGATGATAATCTCGGCGAGCAGACGCCAGCCGAGCGTCGCGCCGTGGGAGAGCAGGATTTTCATGGTTCCGCGCCGATCATCGCATCGCGCGAAGAAACGGATGTCAGTCGTTCGCGGTCGATGTCGATTGCCGCATGCGCGCTAGATGGGCACCACATCGAACTGATCCTGGTAGTACTGCGTCTCGACCTGGTACTTGATGGGAATGTCGATAAACTGCTGCAATTCGGCCAGGCTGGAGGACTCCTCGTCGAGCAGCAGATCGACGATTTCCTGGGAGACCAGCAGCAGGATTTCGCTGGCGTCGTACTGGCGCGCCTCGCGCAGAATCTCGCGAAACAGGTCGTAGCAGGCTGTTTCGGCGGTCTTGACATAGCCCTTGCCCTTGCAGACGCCGCAGGGTTCGCAAAGGACGTGCTCCAGGCTTTCGCGGGTGCGCTTGCGGGTCATCTCCACCAGCCCCAGCGGCGAGACGTCGCAGACCTGGGAGCGCGCGTGATCCTTCTCCAGCGCCTTCTCCAGCGCCCGCATGACGCTGCGGCGATGTTCCGGGTCGGACATGTCGATGAAGTCGATGATGATAATGCCGCCCAGGTTGCGCAGCCGAAGCTGGCGGGCGATGGTCTGGGCCGCTTCCAGATTGGTCTTGAAGATGGTCTCTTCCAGGTTCCGCGAGCCGACGAAGCCGCCGGTGTTCACATCGATGGTGGTCATCGATTCAGTCTGGTCGAAGATCAGGTGGCCGCCGGACTTGAGCATGACCTTGCGCTCCAGCGCCTTGAGAATCTCGTCCTCGATGTTGTAGAGATCGAAAATGGGACGCTCGCCCGTGTAGAGCTGCAGGCGATCCACCATTTCTGGCACGTAGGACTCGGCGAATTCGAGGACGTCGGAATAGGTTCCGCGCGAATCGATCAGCAACTGGGTGCAGTCGCTGCCCACCATGTCGCGCAGCGTCCGCTTGGCCAGCGGCAGGTCGGAATAGACGCAGGCCCCGGGCGCGGAACTCTTCTCGCGTTCGCTGATCTTGCTCCAGACCCGATCAAGGAACGCCATGTCCTGCAGCAGGTCTTGCTCGGAAACGCCTTCCGCCGCGGTGCGCAGAATATAGCCTTGCGGCCGGTCTCCGCGCGCCTTGTACACCAGCTGCCGCAGACGCTCGCGTTCGGCGCCATCCTCGATCCGGGTGGAAACGCCAATCGAGCCGCCATAGGGCATCAGCACCAGATAACGCGACGGGATGGTGACATGCGTGGTCAGACGGGCGCCCTTGGTGCCCAGCGGATCCTTGACGACCTGAACGAGCAGTTGCTGACCTTCGTGCAACAGCCGATTGATCGACACCGGCTCGTCCATCTCGACCCCGTTCTGACCATCGGGGATGACATCGGAGGCGTGCAGGAAAGCCGCCCGGTCCAGACCGATCTCGACGAACGCCGCCTCCATGCCCGGCAACACGCGGCAGACCTTGCCCAGATAGATATTGCCGACAATGCCGCGATTGCGCGTGCGCTCGATCGCCACCTCCTGGAGCACCCCGTTCTCGACAAAGGCGACGCGGGTTTCCTGGGGCGTGACATTGATCAGTACTTCGATATTCATCCTCTTTCCAGTCTATAGACCTCTCGCGACCAAGAATACCTCGCTCAGGGCGCGTAGGTTTTCGTCGAGAGCAAGCGTCGGGTTGGGCCGGCGGGACGCCGGCGCTCCCAGGGGCGCCGGCGTCTTTTCGCCAATGGCGCATCCGGACGCCGCCCTAACTCGGCAGTATTTTGCAACCCGCCGCCTCCAGCATGCGCGCGGTAGCAAACAGAGGCAGCCCCATGATCGCGGAATAACTGCCAACGATTTTTTCGATAAAGATGGCCCCCAAACCCTGGATCGCGTAAGCCCCGGCCTTGTCTCGCGGCTCGCCGCTACGCCAGTAGACCGCGATTTCCTCCGCCGTCAGCTCCCGGAAAAACACCTGGGAAGAAGTCACGCTCGATGACACCGAACCACCGGCGACCACGGCGACGCCCGTATGCACCTGATGACGGGTTCCCGAGAGCCGGCTCAGCATCTTCGCGGCGTCATCAAAATCCTTCGGCTTGCCGAGAATTCTACCATCGACCTCGATCGCGGTATCGGCGCCGATCACCACGGCGGAATCCGGCAGCGCCAGGGCGGCGGTCGCGGCCTTGTCCCGCGCCAGCCGCTCGACGAAAACGACTGCCGGTTCGCCCTCCCCTGGCGTCTCGTCCACCTCGACAACGTGAACGGCGGGCTCGATCCCAATTTGCCGCAGCAACTCCAGCCGACGCGGCGACGCCGAGGCCAGCACAATCTCGCATCCTGTCATTCTTTGCTCCCGGTGATTAACATGGGATGAATCCGGCATTCAGGGCGAGCGCGGCAACCAGTCGCCGGGAACGCATACTTGCCAAAACAAACATTATTGGTTTCGATGAAATTCGGGTTAATTGCCTTTGTAGACCCGGGAACGATGTCCAACCTTGACGACAACGACGACAATATCGGCGTCCTTGATCTCATAAATTATCCGGTAAACGCCTTGCCGAATGCGGTAACGGTCCTGGCCGGACAATTTGATACAGCCTTCACTCCTTGGGTTTACCGCCAAGGCGTCTATTCGCTCCAGTATTTTTCTTACATCCCTTTTCGGGATAGCGCGAAGATCTTTGGCAACTGACTTCTTGAACCGAATCTCATAATTTGCCATGTAATCTTAGCTCTTCCAGCAATTCCTCATAGCTCAGCGTTGGCTCCGCCGCCCGCTCTTCAAACGCGCTCAAATCTTCCTGATCTTCGCGCAGAGCCATGCGAACCGCCTCATTGACAAATCCGGAAACAGATTGATGCCTGGCCGCAGCCATAACCCGAAGGGCATGGTGGATCTCTGGATCAAAGTAAATCGTTGATCTCTTGGATAATTCACTCATAAAAAAGCCTCCTACCAGCCATTCCAGCGCTATGACATCATAACATCATAGCGTTCTGATACGCGGAATATACTGCGCTCGCTCTCATCCCCGATGGTAAGGGTGATTCTTCAACAGCGACCAGGCGCGGTAAAGCTGTTCGGCGACGATAATGCGCGCCAGCGGATGAGGAAACGTCAGCGGCGATAGCGACCATCGGATGTCGGCGGCGTCAAGACAGGCGTCGTGCAGCCCCTCCGGTCCGCCGATCAGCAGCGAGTAGTTCCGCCCGCTACCCATCCATCCCTGCATCCGCCGACTCAGCGCTTCCGTGCTCCAGGCCTGGCCGCGAACATCCAGCGCAATCAGGCCATTGCCCCGGGGAACCGCCGCCAGCATTTGCTGGC
Organism: Gammaproteobacteria bacterium; assembly: GCA_011330835.1. Taxonomy (GTDB): domain Bacteria; phylum Pseudomonadota; class Gammaproteobacteria; order UWMA-0217; family UWMA-0217; genus HyVt-560. The sequence goes on from DRPO01000599.1 coordinate 6,547, forward strand.
CCTCCTTTTCCAGGATCGATTCCACCGGCGCGTTCTTGCCCCGGACGCGAGCCGGAATCTCCGTCAGCGACAGCGAACATTCCGCCGGCATGCGGCGCGCGTATTCCTCGAACCCGGCCTCGACCCAGCCGGGCATCTTTCGGCCCACGGCGATCAGTTGCAGTTTCATCGGCTATACCTCTTGGGATTGAGGATACCCCATTCAGGGTGCGACTAAAGTCTCACTTCCTTCTGGTGGCTGGGATCGGGGCTTCTACCCCGACGCAAGAGGCGGGCTAGCCCACCTCGTCATTCCCGCGAAACCGGGAATCCAGTGGCTTGGGGGCTGTCCGATTTAACCGTTTGAAGCGAAAATTCGTGGGAGCGAATCAAATGGGCTTATCAGGTGAGGCGAATAGCAGAGCTATTTAACGAACCTGATAAGCCCAGTTGATCGCTATCCACGGATTTTCAGCCAAACAGCGTTAAGTCGGACAGCCTCCCTGGACTGGATTCCGGGTCTTCGCTCCACTCAGTCCGGAATGACGAGCGTGAGCCCCAGCCGAGAGGAGGCAAAGACATTGCTGGCCGATAACTCTTCAATCCAGTTGATCAAGCAGAACAATTTCCAGATCTGACTCTTGATATTTGAGAAAGTC
>DRPO01000600.1 GCA_011330835.1 Gammaproteobacteria bacterium
GACGGAGCCCAGTCCGGCAAGATCGACGCCCATGACTACCGCTACCCCCGCGTCGACGCCGATACCCTCTATCTCTGGCCGAAACTACGCGAGGACTGCGCCGACTACTATGACCCCTGGTTCTACCCCTGGGGTTATCCAGCGGGCTACTGGCCCTCCCGGTACCATTTCTTTTTCGGGTTGCAGAGCGGTTTTTGATCCGTATTGCTGACCGAATCTTTACCTCGGGTCCAACAGCCGGTGGGAGCTTATGATTTTGGGTGCTTATGATTTAAGGAATCGGGGAGCGCTGGCATCTCTGCCGGCAGGATGCCGGCGCTCCCCCTTTGGGCCAACTTGCTTTTGGTTCAATCCCTACCGCTAATCCGTTAAGATACGCAGCCTTTAGACTGAGTCTGGCTGGAGAAGCTGATGGCCTTGAAAGTGGCTGTGCCCAAGGAAACCGCCGCCGGCGAACGGCGAGTGGCGATCGATCCCGTCGTTGCGAAAAAGCTGATCGATCTGGATTTGCAGGTGCTTGTCGAGCGTGGCGCGGGCGCCGAGGCGGGTTTTGATGACGAGGATTATGGCGCCGTGGTCGTGATCGACGACGGGGCGGCTTTCGGCGAGGCGGATGTGGTCGCGACGGTGCAGGCGCCAACGGTCGAGCAGGTCGCGGCGATGAGCGAGGAGGCGGTGCTGATTGGCGCGCTGACGCCGTTTCGCAATCCGGAGGTCGTCAAGGCGCTGCGGGATCGGGGCGTGACGAGTTTCGCGATGGAGCTGATCCCGCGCATCAGCCGGGCGCAGGCGATGGATGTGTTGTCGTCGCAGGCGGCGGTCGCGGGCTACAAGGCGGCGATCATGGGCGCGGATCTGGCGAACCGGTTTTTTCCGATGATGACGACGGCGGCGGGTACGATTCGTCCGTCGAAGGTGGTGGTCATCGGTGCGGGCGTGGCGGGCTTGCAGGCGATCGCGACGGCCAAGCGGCTGGGAGCGATGGTCGAGGGCTATGATGTGCGTTCGGCGACCAAGGAGCAGGTCGAGTCGCTGGGCGCGAAGTTCATCGAGCTGGAGATTTCGGCGGAGGGCGAGGGCGGCTACGCCCGCGAGCTGACCGAGGAGGAGAAGCAGGCGCAACAGCAGGAGCTGGCCGGTTATATCGCCAAGGCGGATGTGCTGATCACCACGGCGGCGGTGCCGGGACGACCGGCGCCCCGGATCATTCCGGTTTCGACCGTGGAGCAGATGAAGCGCGGGGCGGTGATTATCGATCTGGCGGCCGAGGGCGGCGGCAACTGCGAGCTGACCGAGCCGGGCAAGGTCATCGAGCACAACGGCGTGACCATTAGCGGCCCGCTGAACGTCGCCAGCCAGGTCCCGCTGCACGCCAGCGAGATGTACGCGAGAAACATTCTGAATTTTCTGTCACCCATGATTGCCGACGGCGGTTTCGCGCCGGACTGGGAGGATGAGGTGGTCGCCGGCGCGCTGCTGACGCGCGATGGTGAAATCGTCAACGAGCAGGTCAGGCAGGCTGTCGAAGGAGCAGAGTCATGATCGAAGGATTTGTCGCCCTCTATATTTTCATGCTCGCGGCCTTTACGGGCTACGAGGTCATTTCCAAGGTGCCGGTGATCCTGCACACGCCGCTGATGTCGGGCTCGAACTTCGTGCACGGGATTGTGCTGGTGGGCGCGATGGTGGCGCTGGGCCACGCGGACACGGGTTCGGAGCAGTTGATCGGCTTCATCGCGGTGCTGCTGGCTGCGGGCAACGCGGTCGGCGGCTACGTGGTCACCGAGCGGATGCTGGAGATGTTCAAGAGCAGCCGGGGTGATCAATCATGAGCTGGTTCATCCAGGCCGCCTATTTTCTGGCGGCGGTTCTGTTCATTCTTGGCCTGAAGCAGATGTCGTCGCCGGTCAATGCGCGGCGCGGCATCGTCTGGGCTGGCGCGGGCATGGTGCTGGCGACGCTGGCGACCTTTTTTCACCCGCATATTCACCAGAACTATGTGCTGATCGTGCTGGCCATCGCCATCGGCGGCGGCGCGGCCTGGTGGTCGGGCAAGCGCGTGGCGATGACCGACATGCCGCAGATGATCGCGTTGTACAACGGCATGGGCGGCGGCGCGGCGGCGGCCATCGCGGCGGTCGAGCTGGTCAAGGGCGAGCCGATGAATTTCACCGTCACGCTGCTGGCGGTGCTCGGCGCGCTGATCGGAACCGTGGCGTTTTCCGGTTCGGCCATCGCCTTCGCCAAGCTGCAAGGGTTGATGCGCAAGGCTATCCGCTTCACCAGTCAGCGGGTCGTTACGCTGGTGATCGCGGTGCTGACGGTGGTTATCGGCTTGATCATTTTGCGACTGGGACACGAAGCCAGCGGATTCGCGCTGTTCCTGTTCTTCGCGCTGGCGTTCGGGCTGGGCATTCTGATGACGCTGCCGATCGGCGGCGCCGACATGCCGGTGGTGATCTCGCTGTATAACGCGCTGACCGGTCTGGCGGTCGGCTTCGAGGGCTTCGTGCTGCAGAACCCGGCGATGATGATCGCCGGCATCGTGGTCGGCTCCGCCGGCACGCTGCTGAC
>DRPO01000601.1 GCA_011330835.1 Gammaproteobacteria bacterium
ACGTCAAGTTTTTACAACGCAGCTATCGGCGAAAAGATGCGCGGCCTGAATGGGGCATTCTTGGGCGCGAGAAGTATATACTTCTCGCGATCAAGAAGCCGCGCAGGGTGGATCAAGCGAAGCGGATCCACCGCTTCGCTCCTTGTATCCGCTCTACAGCCTGACTTGGCGACGCCTGTCGAGAAGGATTATTGAGATGAATTCCTTTTTCACTGATTCCTCCCATGGCCGATAAACTGGTTATCGTGCTGGTCAACTCCGACCCGGAAGACGCTTCCGAACTGGGGGCCCCGTTCTTTCAGGCCACCGTGGCGGCGGCGATGGAATACGAGGTCGAGATCGTGTTCACCGGGCGGGCCGGCAAGCTGGCCATCAATGGCGTCGCCGACCGGCTGAAACTGCCCGTCGACGCCGAACGCACGGTTCATGACCTGATCAGGGATGCTCACGAGGCGGGGGTTCAGTTCAAGGTGTGCACGCCCACGCTGGATCTGTGGGGCGAGGATCTGATTCCCGAGATTGGCGAAACGGTCGGGGGCGCTTACGTCATCAGCGAGGCGATGGACGACAACACCGTGACCTTCACCTACTGATGCTGATTCCCCGCGATGCGCGGCTGGTTTTCTCGCGCGCCCAGATCGATCGCGCCATCGAGGCGCTGGCCGGACAGATCAACCAGCATCTGGCGGGGACCGAAACCGTGGTTCTCACGGTCATGCAGGGCGGCCTGGTTTTCGCCGGCCATTTGCTGCCACAACTCACTTTCCCGTTGCAACTGGATTATGTCCACGCCACCCGTTACCGGGGCGAGCTCTCCGGCGAGGCCGTTCGCTGGTTGGCGAAACCGCACACTCCATTGCGGGACCAGCGGATTCTGTTGCTCGATGATATCCATGATCAGGGCTTTACGCTCGAAAACATCGTCGCCTGGTGCCGAAGCCAGGGCGCCGCGCAAGTGCTGTCGGCGGTTCTGTTGCGCAAGCGTCATCAGCGCGAGCGGAGCGAGTACCTGCCGGATTACGCCGCGCTGGAGGTTGGCGACGATTATGTGTTTGGTTTTGGCATGGACAAGCATCACCGCTGGCGCAACCTCGACGGCGTTTACCGGGTGATCGATCCGGCGGAGGCGTCATGACGCGTCTCGGCGTGATCGGCGGCACGGGCCTGGATCGGCTCGCCGATGCGCGGGTTCTGCGGGAGGAACGGCTCGAAACGCCATTCGGAACGCCTTCCGATGCCTATCTCGTTGCCGAGCTCGCCGGTTGCGAGCTGGTGTTTCTGGCCCGGCACGGCGCGGATCACCACATCCCTCCGCACCGGATCAACTACCGCGCGAACCTGTGGGGATTTCAACAGCTGGATATCGATACAGTCATTGCATTTGCCGCGGTGGGCGGCATTTCTCGGGAGCTGCGTCCCGCCCAACTGGTGATTCCGCATCAGATCATCGACTACACCTGGGGACGGGCGCACAGTTTCGAGGAGGGCGACCCGGGCGCGATGGTGAACCATATCGATTTCACCGACCCCTATTGCGCCAGCCTTCGTCAGCGGCTGCTGGATG
>DRPO01000602.1 GCA_011330835.1 Gammaproteobacteria bacterium
GACGGCAAGGAAGGCATCATCGTCATCGCCGCCACCAACCGTCCCGACGTACTCGATCCCGCCTTGCTGCGTCCCGGGCGTTTCGACCGTCAGGTCGTGGTTCCGTTGCCGGATATCCGCGGTCGCGAGCAGATCCTCAAGGTGCACATGCGCAAGGTGCCGCTGGGCGAAGACGTCCGCGCCTCCGTCATTGCGCGCGGCACGCCCGGGTTCTCCGGCGCCGATCTGGCCAACCTGGTCAACGAAGCCGCCCTGTTCGCCGCCCGGGCCAACAAGAAAACCGTCGACATGGCCGAGTTCGAAAAGGCCAAGGACAAGATCATGATGGGCGCCGAGCGCAAGACCATGGTCATGAGCGACGACGAGAAAAAGCTCACCGCCTACCATGAAGCCGGCCACGCCATCGTTGGCCGCAGCGTGCCCGATCACGACCCCGTCTACAAAGTCAGCATCATTCCGCGCGGACGGGCGCTCGGCGTCACCATGTTCTTGCCGGAAGACGATCGCTACAGCCACAGCAAGCAGCATCTGGAAAGCCAGTTGTCCAGCCTGTTCGGCGGTCGGGTGGCGGAAGAACTGATCTTCGGCGCGGAAAAAGTCACCACGGGCGCCTCCAATGATATCGAACGCGCCACCGAGATTGCCCGCAACATGGTCACCAAATGGGGCCTGTCGGAGCGGTTGGGGCCATTGTCCTACAGCGAGGACGAGGGAGAAGTTTTCCTCGGTCGCTCGGTGACGCAGCACAAGGCGATGTCGGACGAGACCGCCAAGACCATCGACGAGGAAATCCGCCGGGTGATTGACCGCAACTACGCGCGCGCGGAGGAAATCCTCAAGAGCAATATCGACAAGCTGCATCTGATGGCGAAGGCGCTGATCAAGTACGAAACGATCGACGCCAACCAGATCGACGCCATCATGAAAGGCGAGGAGCCGGGGCCGCCCGCTGACTGGACCGAACCAGACGATGACGGCGACAGCCCGCTCTCACCCGGCAAATCCGAGACCAAACCGGCATCCGTCAGCGAGGGCGGACACTTGGGCGGAGCGGCCAGCGAAGCCTGACCCTTTGGCGCTCCTGTCTTGTTCGGTAACGATAAAACGGCCCCGCAAGGGGCCTTTTTGATGGAGTAGCGCAGTGAATCTCAACGCCTGGCTCGAAACGCGGGATCGCCCCCTGGTCATGGGCATTCTCAACGTCACGCCCGATTCGTTTTCCGACGGCGGACGCTGGAATGCGCTCGACGCCGCGCTCGAACAGGCCGAACGAATGGCGCGGGAAGGCGCCGATATTCTCGACATCGGCGGCGAATCCACCCGCCCCGGCGCCAGCCCGGTCAGTGTCGAGGAAGAACTGAACCGGACGCTCCCCGTTATCGAACGTCTGGCGAAAGAACTAAATACGCCGCTGTCGGTCGATACTCATAAGCCGGAAGTCATGCGCGCGGCGGTCGCCGCTGGCGCGGCCATGGTCAACGACGTGAACGCGCTGAGAACGGAAGGCGCATTGGAGACGGTCGCCGATCTGGCTGTGCCTGTTTGCCTAATGCATATGCAAGGCACGCCGCGAACAATGCAAACGAATCCACAGTATGAAGATGTGGTAGGCGATATCATCGGCTTCCTGCGGGAACGGGCCAA
>DRPO01000603.1 GCA_011330835.1 Gammaproteobacteria bacterium
CGTTGACTTTTCCGCGCTTCCATATCTTTTCTCAACACATCCCGGATGTAGGCGGATACCGTCAGATTCATTTCAGCGGCGGTTCGCTTGATGTCGCTGAACAGGGCTTCCTCAAAGTAAAGTTGTGTACGGTGCATACGCTATCCTCCTGGGCATGATCCGGTGAAAAGACGCGCGCCATGAATGGGTATTCCTGGGCGCGAGAAGCGTACATCGCTTTTATACATCACCCATAGAATATGCGCCGTGGTTGTGTTTCTCAAGCCATGCCGTTGACGAGTGTTCACAGGCAGCCGACTTGCCGAAAATGATGACCTTCGCGGTATTTGCGAAACGCCTTTGCCGGCAGGGATGCTGGCGCTCCCCCGCTTCAATTGGGGCGATTTCCTTGCGACACAGCATGAAAAAGAAGCACCCGGGGCGGGATATCTCACAGGATCGCGGAATTCTCGCGCAGGGATTTGATTTCACAGGCGCGTTTGTTGGGCACGCTACGCTTTGCCCAACCTCCAATATCTCGATGGGTAAATAACGCCCCTGAGTTTAGCAGAACTCCTTCGAGTCCTTGAGGGCCCCCTTTTTTATAACTGACTACCGGACTACCGAACTGGATCCCGGCGTACGCCGGGATGACGAGTCTGGGGAAACGGGACTTTTGTCCCGCCCGCTCAAGCCAACGCTTGAGTGGAGCCAAGCCCTTCCCCCATGCGGATGCTCCGGCCAGGCGTCAGATCGCCCAGCCAGTCAACCCGCGACTTTTCCGTCAGGACGATAATCGTGGAGCCCATGTTGAAACGCCCCATCTCCGCGCCGCGTTCGAGCGCGATCGGGGGGGCGTAGCGGCTCAGGCGGGGCGTCTTGCCCGGGGGAGGCGTGACCAGCCCGGCCCAGACAGTTTCCATCGCGGAGACGTTGATGGCGCCGACCATGATCAGCGCGAGCCGACCGATGTCGGAATCGAACAGGCAGACCAGCCGTTCGTTGCGGGTGAAGATGCGCGGAATGGTTCGGGTGGTCATCGGCGAAACGCTGAACAGCCGACCGGGGATATAGATCATGTCGGTCAGCCGTCCGGCGACGGGCATGTGGAGGCGGTGGTAGTCGCGCGGCGACAGGTAGATGGTGGCGAATTCGCCGTCGATGAATGGCCGCGCCAGTTCGTCGTGGCTGGCGAACAGAGCTTGCAGGCTGTAGTGATACCCCTTGGCCTGCAACAGCCGGTCGTTGTCGAGATGGCCGATCTCGCTGATCGCGCCGTCGGCGGGCGAAACCAGCATTGTCTCCGGCTCGGCCAGTGGGCGGGCATCGGGAGCGAGAGCGCGGGTGAACAAGGCGTTGAGCGACGGGTAGGCGCTCAAGGACGGTTCCAGCGCCTCGTTCATGTTCAGTGTGAACAGACGCGTATAGGCGCCAATCAGCAGCCGGCTGAGCCAGCGTTTTTCCGAATGGCTGAGCCGCAGCACGATGCGGGAGATCAGGTGGTGAGGCAGGATGTAGAACAGGCCGGTGACCAGTTTTTCAAGCAGATAGCGGGGATTCATCAGAGTTGGCGCGCGCGGGGCGTTGCTGTAGGGTAGCCGGGATTCTTCACGGGTGCGGAATTATGGCACGCAAGACGCCCAAGACACAGTCAGCCGACGCCGCCGTCGATGAATTGCGGACGTTACAGGATCTGATCGACTGGGGCGCCAGTCGTTTCACGGCGACCGGCTTGTGGTTCGGGCACGGTACCGACAACGCGCGCGACGAAGCCGCCTGGCTGGCGCTGCACGCCCTGTCCCTGCCGCTGGATCTAGACGCGGACTGGAGCGATCACGGCCTCGACCGCGCCGAACGGCGGCGCGTCGTCGAACTGCTGGAGCGGCGGATACAAACCCGCCAGCCCGCCGCTTACCTGACCGGCGAGGCCTGGTTCTGTGGGCTGCCGTTTCTGGTCGACGAGTCGGTGCTGGTTCCCCGCTCGCCGATCGCCGAACTGATCCAGGAGCGGTTCGAGCCGTGGCTCGCCACGCCGCCAGCGCGAATCCTCGACCTGGGCGCCGGCAGCGGATGTATCGGCATCGCCTGCGCGATGGCCTTTCCTCAGGCGCGGGTCGATCTCAGCGATGTGTCCGAGGCGGCCCTCACGGTCGCTCGCAAAAATATTGAGCGCCACCAACTGACCGAGCGCGTCCACGCCATCCAGTCCGACGTCTTCGACGCCATTCCGCCGACGCGATACGACCTGATCGTCACCAATCCCCCCTACGTCGACGCCGCCGATCTCGCCGCGATGCCCGACGAGTATCGCGCGGAACCCGAACTGGGCCTGGCCGCCGGCGCGGACGGTCTGGCCATCGCCCACCGAATCCTCGCGGACGCGGCGCGCTATCTCGCCGACGACGGCGTGCTGATCATGGAGGTCGGCAATAGCGAAACAGCGCTGCAACAGGCCTATCCGCAACTGCCGTTCATCTGGCTGGAGTTCGAATGGGGCGGCCACGGCGTGTGTTTGCTGCAAAAACGTGACCTTGTCGCGGATTCCATTCCCAGGGGAGAGGGATAACCCAAGCGGAATCGACGTCCTCCCTACGCCAACCCGGATTTGGCGCTTACGCATCACGAAGGCCCTTCCAAAAGGTCAATGGAAAATCGTCGTAAGTCTCTCTATTCCCGATATCCTGCCTGATTTTCCCAGTCAATGACCGGAAGTGTGAACTGACTCGAGTCCTGAAAAGCCCGCCAGTTTAGAATCCCTGAATAAAGCACTTGTCAGCGCAATGCCGCGCTGCGTCGTTTTTTCTTGGGTGAACATTAACAATGTATATCGGGCTTAAACCATTCCTGGGCGGTTTGTTACTGTTGCAGGCGCTGCTGACGTTCTCAACCACCGCTGTCGCGGCGCCCCCGGTCGCCGACTTCACCGTGTCGCCACAAACCGGCGTCGCTCCACTGGATATCAATCTCGACGCTACCGCGTCTTCCGATCCTGACGGAACCGCGATCAGTCAGTACAGTTGGACGATTTCTGGCCCCGGGCTAACACGAAGCGAAATCACGCCCAACGCCACCCTTTCGCCAATCACACTGCCGCAGGCTGGCTCTTACAGCATTAGCCTGACTGTCACCTCGGGCGCGGATCAGTCAGACCCGGAGGAAAAAACCGTAGTCGTCACCGCCGCCCCTCCTCCCGAAAAC
>DRPO01000604.1 GCA_011330835.1 Gammaproteobacteria bacterium
GATCGCCGTGAGTGAGCTCCGATAGTTGATCGGAGTCCGGGACAGTATCACTGGCAGCGCGCCAAGGGATCGGCGGCTGTTTTCATTGTATACCGCTTGCGACCAGGAATACCCCATTCAGGTCGCGTAGGTTTTCGTCGAGAGCAAGGCGTAAAAACGCAGGCATAGTGGGGCTACGCCAAGTTTTTGCAACGCGGCTATCGGCGAAAAGATGCGTGGCGTGAATGGGGTATTCCTGGTCGCAAGAGGTATAAAGTTGTTATCGCCGGGCCGATATCCGTCAGGCGAGAACAAATCATCTTTCCGCCAATGACGCCTTTTCCAGTTTTTTTCCTTCTTGCGCCCTTCGCGAGGTTCGGTCGTGACTGACAATTCTTCGATGCGGGTGTTTGCCGGCAACGCCACGCCGGAGGTCGCCCAGGCGGTTGCCGACGAGCTGGGAATTCCGGTGGGCCGGGCCGTTGTCGGTCGCTTCAGCGATGGCGAGATTCAGGTCGAGATCCTCGAAAACGTACGCGGCCACGATGTCTTTGTGGTGCAGTCCACCTGTCAGCCCACCAATGACAACCTGATGGAGCTGCTCATCATGGTGGATGCGCTGCGGCGCTCCTCCGCGGGCAGGATCACGGCGGTGATTCCCTATTTCGGCTACGCCCGCCAGGATCGCCGGGTTCGGTCGGCGCGGGTGCCGATTTCCGCCAAGGTGGTGGCGAACCTGATCACCGTGGTCGGCGTCGACCGGGTGCTCACCGTCGATCTGCACGCCGATCAGGTGCAGGGCTTCTTCGACTTGCCGGTGGACAATATCTACGCCTCCGAGGTGTTGCTCGACGACATCCGCGGTCGCAACCACGATGCTTCGGAATGGACCATCGTCTCGCCCGATGTTGGCGGCGTGGTGCGGGCGCGGGCCTTCGCCAAGCGGCTGGGCGACAAGCTGGCGATCATCGACAAGCGGCGTCCCAAGCCCAATGTTTCGAAGGTGATGCATATCATCGGCAATGTCGACGGGCTCAAGTGCCTGATCGTCGACGACATGGTGGATACGGCGGGAACGCTATGCGAGGCGGCTGGCGCGCTGAAAGCGCACGGCGCGATCAGGGTGGCGGCCTGCATCACCCATCCTGTATTATCCGGCCCCGCCGTGGACAACATCCGCAATTCCGAACTGGATGAGCTGGTGGTGACCGACACCATTCCGCTTTCCGAGGAAGCGCGCGAGTGCGAGCGGATCCGCGTGGTGAGCATGGCGCCGGTCATCGCCGAGACAATGCGCCGCATCAATCGCGAAGAGTCGGTTTCTAGTCTGTTCGAAAGCTGACTTGCAGGCCACGGGCCGTTGGAATTCAAAACGTTTTTCTGGTCGCAAGAAAAACGTCATGCCGGTCGGGATGGGCTCGACGGGCATGTTTAACCCGCGTTCGCGCCGGAGGATTCCGGAGTCAGCGCAGCAACGGAGACAGCTATGTCAACGCAATATGTATTGCACGCCGAAGCGCGTGCCGAGCAGGGAAAAGGTGCGAGCCGCCGCCTGCGTCGCGAGGGAAAACTGCC
>DRPO01000605.1 GCA_011330835.1 Gammaproteobacteria bacterium
AATAACATGCAACACCCCAAACTGACCCGAACCCCGCTAAAGAAATCCGCGCTTGGCGTACTCGCCGTCGCGATCGCGGCAACGCTTCCCACGGCCAACGCCGAACAGGCCTACAAGGACATCAAGGCGGCCCACAACGTCAAGGGACGTTCCGTTGTCGAGTTCGTCAGTTCCGAATGCGGCGGCTGCCATAATCCGAAACTGACGGGCGCTACCGGCCCCAACATCACGAAAAAGCGGATCCATGAAGGCGACAAGAGCAAAAAGGCCGGGCGCTTCACCTATCCGCTGTCGAAGGACCTGATTTACGCCACCATTTCCAAGGGACGTCCGGGCACCTCGATGCCGACATGGAGTTCCGACGCCAACCCAATCGGCGTCGCGCTGACGCCGGGCGAAATCAAGGCCATTACCGAACATATCTACAATGTCGATCCCCCCAAGGATTTTCACTGGGGCATGAAAGACATGCTGCATTCGCTTCAACCCGTCAGCACATCAATGGGATCCTGTCATCCCGCTGAAAATGTCGATGATCTTCTTCTCGTGACCGAGCGGGAAAATTTCAGCGTCGGCATCATCAACACCAAAACCCAGGAAGTGGCCGGCCACCTTCCCGCCGGCGCGCGCGCTCATGGCTACACTTTCAGCCCCGACGGCCGCTACGCCTACAACCTGGGCCGGGACGGCTGGCTGTTTCAGTATGACCTGAAGAACCTGAGCGCAACGAAAAAAGTCCGCCTCGGCCTCGATGCGCGGGGCATCGCCATTTCCGATGACGGCAAATACCTCCTGACCGGCATGTATATTCCGACCCAGGCGGTAATCGTCGACGCCATTACGCTCAAGCCGCTGAAAATCATCGACACCCATCATGTGAAGGACCCTGACGGCGATATCGTCGACTCGCGGATCTGTTCCGTCAACGATGTCGATCCCAAAAAAGTCGGCCCCTATTTCCTGATGGCGCTGAAAGAAGGCGGCCAGGTCTGGCGGATCGACTGGAGCAAGCCTGATTTTCCGATTTCGAAAGTCGCCAATGTGGGCAAGATCCTGCATGATGGATTCCTCACGCCCGACAACAAGACTTTTTATCTGGCTTCGCAAAGCTCCGACTGGGTAGCAGCCATTGATGTCGCCAGCATGAAGATCATCAAGCAGATCAAGACCGGCAAGAAACCGCACCCCGGGGAAGGCGCAATCTGGGAAGTCGATGGCGTCGAATACGCGGCAACGCCTCATATCGGCGACAGCAAGGCAACCATCTGGCGCACCGACACCAACGAAATTGTCGGCAACGTCGAGACCGGATCGCCCGGCCTGTTCATCCGCACCACGGAAAACATGAAATATGTTTGGGCCGACTCCGTCTTTCCGCCCAAATCAGAAGACATGACCGTGTTCGAGAAAAAGCCACCGTTCAAACTGGTCAAGCACATCACCGACGGTACGCAGACGCTCCACGCCGAGCCTGATACCGAAGGCAAATTCGTCTATGTCTCCGACTGGAAGGAAAATGTCGTCCGGATCTACAACGACGAAACGCTTGAACTGGTTAAAACGCTGAAAGGTCTTAAAACGCCCACCGGCATTTTCGCGGTTCATCGCCGTCACGAAACCGGCGGACACTGATCTCCCCGGATCATCGCCACTCCGGAGGCGCCGAAAGGCGCCTCTTTTTTAACTTCCCGCGACCAAGAACACTGGGACGAAAAATAAACGTTCCTTAATCCAGATCAAGGATTCCCACCCCTCTCCCTGCTTTACTGGCCGCGTCATACTCACGGGAGCCCGCCATGAAGCAGTCTGTCCTCACGCTCGCCATCGCAGCCTCGCCACTGGTTTGTCAGTCCGCCATCGCGGACGTAACGCCTTTGCAAGTCGCCAGCCTCGACACGCTTGACGAGGTGGTGGTGACATCGACGCGTTCGGAGACGACAGCGCGTGAAGCTCCCGGCGCTGTCACCGTGATCAACCGGCGACAAATCGAGGAAAAAGGCGGCGGCGATGTCCTCGACGCCATTCGCGGGACGCCCGGCGTCAGCCTGATCGGGGTAGGCTCCGGTGGGCGAAAGACGCTAAGCCTGCGCGGACTGGAAAGCAAACACACCCTGATTCTGATCGACGGCAAGCGCCTCCCCGCCAGCAATGATGTGCTTGGCCCCAATACCGATTATCAGTACGACTGGATCCCGCTGGAAGAAATCGAGCGCATCGAAGTCGTGCGCGGACCGATGTCGGTCCTTTACGGCTCCGACGCTCTGGGCGGGGTGATCAATATCATTACCCGGCAACCCGATAAAACGTCGCAAGGCTCGGTAAAACTCGCCGGGCTGGTCGCCGACGGCGACGCCGGAGGAAACGGACACGACGCAGAAGTCCGACTCAGCGGCAAACTGGGCCGCTCGGCCCGCGTCCAGCTCAACGCCAGCCACAAGAGGCGCGGCGCTGTTTCGAGCGCGGAAAAAGCGCCGCAATCCGTTATCGAAGGCCGCGAACAACAGCAACTCGGTCTGAATCTCGACTGGGCGCCCCTGGAAGGCCAGCAGTTCAGCCTGGATATCGAAACAGCACAGGAAGATCGCTGGCTGAATACCGTAAACCGTCGCAACACCTTGTACCAGAGCCGCTACGACATCGACCGCCAGCAGGTTGCCCTGGGCTGGGAAGGCGGCATCGGCGAAACCACCGCCGCATTGCGCGTTTACCGGAACGAAATCGATGTCGCCAATCAGGCCAGCAACGGCGTCCGCCCGACCAGCCCGCAAAACCTGCAAGACTCGGTCGTCGAGGGACAGGTGATCTTCCCGGTGGGCGAGCGGCAGGCGGTGACCGCGGGCGCGGAATATCGCGCCGAAAAGCTGGAACACCCCAAGTTGCCCGGCGGCGAAAACGAATTTGTTCACCAGTCGATTTATCTCCAGGACGAGATCGACGCCTCGAACAGCGCCATGATCACGCTCGGGGCGCGCCTCGACGACCATGAGGCGTTTGGTCAGGAGACCAGTCCCCGCGCCGCCATCGTTTGGCAAGCAAGCAAGCAACTCACGCTGAAAGCCAGTTATGGACACGGCTTTCGCGCGCCAACCATCAAGCAGGTCACGCCCGGCTATTCCTTCCCGGGCGGCATCTTCCTGATCACCAGCAACCCGGATCTGAAACCGGAAACCAGCGACGCCGTTGAGCTGGGCATGATACTCAGCAAAAAGCGCTACAACCTCAGCCTCTCCGTTTTCAACAACGAAGTCAAAGACCTCATCGACACCCGTTTCGACGCGCCGCTTCCCGGCGGGCTGCAACGCTGGGTATTCGACAATATCGACAAGGCCCGCTTTCGCGGCGGAGAACTTGGGGCCCAGATCGAGCCTGTTGACGGCGTCGATATCGACGTCAGCTACCAGTACCTGGACGCCCACGATGGCGATGGCGAGCGCCTGGAGCGACGCCCCCGCCACACGCTGTCCGCCGGCGTTGCCTGGGAGAAAAACGCCTGGCGTTTCGATCTTTCCACCGAATACCTCGCCGATCAGGTCATCGTCCCGCCGCGCAGCCGTAAAATGACCGACGTACCCGACTACGCCCTGTGGCATGCCGGCGCGCATCGAAAAATCGGCGCTCGAACCACGCTCGGCCTCACCGTCGACAACCTGACCGACGTGCGGCTGGAAGAAAAATCCAGCGCGTTCCGGCACGAGGAATATCCAAGGACGTTCCGGCTCGGAATCCGCAGCCGTTTCCGTTGAGCTTCTGAAAAAAACGGGCATTACCCAATGCCGTTCAGTCAGCGGACCCAGAATGCAAGCTGTGGCGCTGGATTCCCGCTTTCGCGGGAATGACGGCGTGGAGTTCCGCGACATTGTGGAACGTCGCCAATCTGAACCGGACGCCAACTCCCTGCTTCCCCTCATCTTTACCGCCATCTTGATTAACATCAAGGTGGCGTCGGATGAAATCGCCTAGAGTCCGATACTGCCACTGACTCACAACCCATTCGAGGTGCGCTATGAGAGAAACCTTCACCAAAGGCATGGCACGAAATATTTACTATGGAGGCGCGGTGTTTTTCCTCCTGGTACTTATTGCATTGACCGTTGACACGGTGAGTGGTCTGCCGAAAACCGACAATCGACAAAACATCACGCCGCAAGTCGCTCTGGGCAAAAAACTGTGGGAAACCAATGATTGCATTGGCTGCCACACGCTGATGGGCGAAGGCGCCTATTTCGCGCCCGAACTCGGTAATGTCTATACCCGGTTTGGCAAGAACACCGACGCCATCAAGGGCTTCATCGCCGGACGCCCCAAGGATGGCATCCCGGGGCGACGCAGCATGCCGCAGTTCAATTTCAGCGACGAAGAACTCGAAGCGCTCGCGCAGTTCCTGAAGTACGTCGATGGCATCCAGACCACTCGAAACTGGCCACCCAATATTCAGGGTTAACCGGAGGATCCGTAAAATGAAATATCAATCACAATCCGTTGCGAAACTCTATTTTATTGCGGCCATCGGCCTGTTCGTCGGACAGATTCTGTTCGGGCTGATCATGGGACTGCAATATGTCGTCGGTGATTTCCTGTTTCCGGAAATTCCGTTCAACGTTGCCCGGATGGTTCACACCAACCTGCTGATCGTCTGGCTGTTGTTCGGCTTCATGGGCGCATCCTACTATCTTGTGCCGGAAGAAGCGGAGCGCGATCTGGTCGCCCCCTGGCTGGCCAAATTGATGTTCTGGATATTCCTGGTCGCCGGCGCGCTGACGATCGTGGGCTATCTGTTGCTGTCCTACTCCGACCTGGCCAAGCTGACGATGAACGACATGCTGCCCACAATGGGGCGTGAGTTCCTGGAGCAGCCGACGATTACCAAGCTGGGCATCGTGGTCGTCGCCCTGGCCTTTATCTTCAATATCGGGCTGACCATTCTCACCGGGCGCAAGACCGTCATCAACCTCGTGCTGCTCACCGGCTTGCTGGGGCTGGCGGTGCTGTTCCTGTTCTCCTTCTACAATCCGACCAACGTCGTGCTCGACAAGTACTTCTGGTGGTGGGTTGTCCACCTGTGGGTCGAGGGCGTCTGGGAACTCATTCTCGGATCGATTCTCGCCTTCGTGCTGATCCGCATCACCGGCGTCGACCGCGAGATCATCGAAAAATGGCTGTACATCATCATCGCCATGACGCTGATCACCGGCATCGTCGGCACCGGCCACCACTACTTCTGGATCGGCACGCCGGGCTACTGGCAGTGGCTGGGTTCCGTCTTCTCAGCCATGGAGCCCATTCCGTTCTTCATGATGACGGTCTTCGCCTTCAACATGGTCAACCAGCGGCGGCGTGAACATCCCAACAAGGCCGCCACCCTGTGGGCGCTGGGCACCGCCGTCATGGCCTTCCTGGGCGCGGGCGTCTGGGGCTTTTTGCACACCCTCGCGCCGGTGAACTACTACACCCACGGCACCCAGATCACCGCCGCGCACGGGCACATGGCCTTCTACGGCGCCTATGTCATGGTCGTGCTGACCATCATCTCCTACGCCATGCCGATCCTGCGCGGACGCGAAGCCAACAACGAACGGGCGCAAGTGTTCGAGATGTGGTCCTTCTGGCTGATGACCGTCTCCATGGTGTTCATCACCCTGTTCCTGACCGGCGCCGGCATCCTCCAGGTGTATCTGCAACGCTACTCCGATTCGCCGCTGGGATTCATGGTGACCCAGGACAAGATCGCCCTGTTCTACTGGCTGCGTGAAATCGCCGGACTGGTCTTCCTCGTCGGACTGGTGCTCTATGTCTTCAGCTTTTTCGTCAAGGGCGAAGAAGTCTCCACCGAAGCGCTGGAGGCCTCGACATAAGACTCTCCTCAAGAGTAAGAAAAAATACCGCCGGTCTCCGGCGGTATTTTTTTTGCGCGTCGCGAAACGCTCGGGCCAAGCGCAAGATCCGGAAGAATTCAGCGCCAACGCGGCAGTCCCCCACAAGGATGCCCTACCCCGGAACGCCGGTCTGCGGCGCCCCGCCCGACACTCCCCCGAAAGCGGGAGTCCACGGCGTTGATCTGGATTCCGGGTCTTCGCTCCACTCAGCCCGGAATGACGGAAGAGGTACCGCGCTCAGCCCGGAATGACGGGAGGGTATACTCCACCCCAGTCATTCCCAACGCCTTTTCCGGTGGGGATGCCGGCGCTCCCTCTTTATCGATTCTGGCCCAGAGACCGAAAAATAGACTAGACTCTCCTGAATGAATCCCGACATCACCGCCCCATCTTCCGACACCGCCGAGATCCGGCTGGCCTCCAACGCCGCGCTGGCCTCCATCCTGAACCTGACCTTTCTGCCGGTCATCGGCTTTGTCATCCTGCTATGGCTCTACAAGCGGACGGCGCCCGGCGGCATCGGGCGCTACCATGTCGTGCTGGGCATGAAGATCAATATCGCGGCGGCGGTCGCGCTGCTGCTGGTCAGCGCCCTGATGATTCTCCTTGGCGGCTTCAACTCGCCCTGGACCTGGGTCTATGTGATTTCCTATTTCACGCTGGTGCATTCGATCTTTATCGTGCTGGCGACCTGGGCGCTGGTTCGATCCTGGTCGGGCGACCGGTTTATCAATCGCCACTGATTCAATCCCTGTAACAATCCTCCGGCACGTCGGGGCGCTGACCGAAATCCCGGGCCGAGGCGTCCAGCGCGCATTGATCCTGCAGCATTTTCAATAACGGCGCTTCGCCACGGCTGCCCTGGACGCGGTCGCAGGCGTCGATACACTGCATGCACTGGGTGCAGGTGAACATGTGGCGCTTGTTCTTGCGCGGCTTGAGGCGCATCGGGCAAGCGTGCTCGCAGGAGCTGTCACAGTCGGCGCAAAGCCGCGCGCGGCGGCGGTTGAAGGAGACCACCAGGGCGCGCCGGTTGCCCATCCAGACCAGGCTCTGAAACAGGCCGATGGCGCATCCGAACCGGCAGAACAGGTGACGCGCCAAACTGAATTCGATCGTCAGCAAGAACGTCGCCACGCCGATGAACAGCGCCTGGTTGCGCGTCAGCTCGCCGCTGAACAGGTTGCCGTAGACTTCGCGCGGCGGCAGCAGGTAGGTCAGCAAGACGACGGCCCATAGAAAGGAAAAGAACAACACGGCGAGCACGGTGACGATCCACCACGAACGCCGCGGCTCAACCGTCACACCGTCCAGTTGCCGCACCGGCAGCGGTTTTTTCTCCCAGATCGAATACCGGCCCGTCGCGCGGCGCATCAGCCCGTTGATGATCTCCACCACGGAGAAATGCGGACAGAGCCAGCCGCAGTAGAGCCGCCCCCAGCGCCAGGCGATGAACACGCCGCCGCCGATGACCAGCCCCAGCGGCAGAAAGAAACGCAACGCCATGTTCCAGGCCATCCGGGCTGAGGAGATGTCGCCATTGAGATAGGCCTGCGTTTCCAGAATCCAGGGCCGCCCGAGAAAGACAAGATGGTTTTCGTTCAGATCGAACCGGAACAGATCCAGAACCGGCGCGAGAACAAACAGCAGAAAGAAACCGCTACGCCAGAGCAAACGTTGTTGCTGGTGGGTCATGCCCCAATGCCGTTCAGTCAACCCCATACCACTCTCAAAGTGGCGGGAATGGGATTTTGGCGTTTCGCCGTGGATTCCGGGTCTTCGCTCCACTCAGCCCGGAATGACGGGAGGGGTATACCCCTCGTCGTCATTCCCGCGAACGCGGGAATCCATTGCCTCGACCTGGATCCCGGATCGTTAATTGAACGGCATTGGGTCATGGCTGGCCGCGCCATACCTCCAGAGATCGATTCACCACGCGAAAACCATCGCTCATACGGGTTATTCCCCCTCAATCAATGTGGTTATAACTTGTTGATATTCATTATATTTGCGCCGGAACACCCCCACCTTGACAAGTATCAATTTCCGGCCCCTCCCGTTCCCCTAGAATGCCGCTGAGTGATGCTTTTGGGGCCGCGGCCACCGACAATGACAACAACCACACAGCGTAACGAACCCGCCCTGCTGCCCGGCGACTTCGCCATCTGGATTTTCATCTTCGCGGAGTTGCTGGTCTTCGGCGTCTTTTTTCTGATCTATGCCGTGGTGCGCATTCAGAATCTGGAGATGTTCAATCATTACCAGTTGACGCTGAATCGCGAATTCGGGGCGGCCAACACGCTGCTGCTGATCACCGCCAGTTATTTCGTGGTGCGCGCGGTTCACGCCATTCGCGAGGGCCAGGTGCGAAACTGCCAGTTCTGGCTGTATGCGGCGCTGGGTTGCGGCGGCGGCTTTCTGGCGCTGAAATCACTGGAGTTCCATGAAAAGTTTTCCGCCGGCATCGGTCTGGGAACCAATACGTTTTACATGTTCTATCTGTCACTGACCGCTTTCCATTTTCTGCATGTCATTCTCGGCATGATCATTTTGCTGGCCGTCGCCATCAAGGCCAGACTCGGCTACTACAGCGCGGCGGAACATACCGGCGTCGAAACCGGCGCGTCGTACTGGCACATGGTCGACCTGGTCTGGATCATCCTGTTTCCACTGGTCTACATCATCCGATGAACAGAATTTTCAACATCCACGCCATCTGGCTCATCATGCTGGGCCTGACGCTGTCCACCTACGCCATGGGCAAATTCGGCCTGGGCGGGATCGGCGTCGTCGCCTTCCTGCTCTTCACCTCGATCATCAAGGGCAGCTTCATTATTCATGATTTCATGGAACTCAGGGGCGTGTCGCTGCTATGGCGCGCTATCATGCATGGCTGGCTGTGGATCATTTGCCTGACCATTTTCACGACTTATGTCATTGGTCGCTGACAACAGGAGGAGCCCATGACGACATCCGATCATCCGGTTTACGACCCATCCGCCATCCCGCGGGTGGACATCGATTTCATGAACGACACACACAATGACGAGATTCGCCTGGTCAACGCGCTCGGACGATTGATCACCGCCTGCCAGTCCAATCCGGACTGTGGCGAAACGGAATTCGCGGCGATTGCCGATGCGCTGCAAGAGTGGCGGGATCACAGCCACGCCCATTTCGCGCGCGAGAACGAACTGATGCGGGAATTCGGCTTCCCCGCGTTCCCCGTTCATTCCGGCGAGCACGAGGCCGCGCTGGGGCGACTGGACGCGCTCATCGACGCCTGGCGAACCAACCCCGACATCGACCAGCTCGCCAGTTTCGTGCTGGAGCAATGGCCGCAGTGGTTCGAAAACCACGTCAACACCATGGACATGATGACCGCTCGCTTCGCGGTCATGCAGGGCTATCAGCCGTGAGCGACCTGCCCTTCTACCAGCCCCAGCACGACGAGGTCGCGCTGTTCGAGCACGCCTACAACAATCAATTGCCGCTGCTGCTCAAGGGGCCGACCGGCTGCGGCAAGACGCGCTTTATCGAACACATGGCGGCGCGCCTCGGGCGCCCGCTCTACACCGTCGCCTGTCACGACGATCTGACCGCCGCCGATCTGGTGGGACGACACCTGATCGGCGATGGCGAAACCTACTGGCAGGACGGCCCGCTGACCCGGGCGGTGCGCGAAGGCGCGATCTGCTATCTCGACGAGGTCGTCGAGGCGCGCAAGGATACGACGGTGGTTTTACATCCACTCTCCGACGACCGGCGCATGCTTCCCATCGAACGCACCGGCGAGCTGCTGAAAGCGCCGCCGGAATTCATGCTGATCGTTTCCTACAACCCCGGCTACCAGAACCTGCTCAAGGGCATGAAGCCTTCGACCCGCCAGCGGTTCGTCGCGTTGCGTTTCGACTACCCCGACCCGGAAACCGAAACCACCATCGTGCAAAAGGAAACCGCCATCGACGAGAACATGGCGAAACGATTGATCGAGCTGGCCCATGCGCTGCGGGCGCTCAAGGATCACGATCTGGAGGAATCCGCCTCCACCCGCCTGCTGGTCTACGCCGCCACGCTGATCCAGTCGGGATTCGACCCCATCGCCGCCTGCCGCGCCGCCATCGTCGAACCGCTGACCGACGAGGAGGAAACTGTCGAGGCGCTGATGCAGGTGGTTCAAGCCAAAATGGGAGGATAACCCGATGCGCGATCACGACCACGATCACACCGCCGCTTTCGCGGAAGCCTTTTTCATGGCGAACCTGCTGTTCGTCGGCGTCTTTCACCTGGCGCTGTGGGTGTTGTGGCTGACGCGCCGCGACCGGGTCTCGCCCATTGCGCGCGACCACCTGAAACAGGCGCTCGCCGGCAGCGCGTTCACCACGCTGCTGTTTCTGGCGCTCAACATCGGCATCATGCTCACCACCGGCTATCACTCCGTGGGCGGCCTGCTGACGCTGGAAATCTACTATATGTTCATCGTGCCGCTGTTCATGCTGATCGGCATTCTGGGATTCAAGAAAGCGATCACCCGGGAGGAATATCGCTACCCTGTCTTCGCGCGATTGTTGAATATCGAAACCGCGGCCAACCCGGCATGAGCAAACTCCGCTGTCATCACTGTGGCAAACCCATCGACGCGCAAGACGCGACCTGCCCGCATTGCGGCATTCCGCTGCCGCCGGCAAAGGCGTTGACGCCCCACCGGAAATTCATCCTCTGGTTTGTCGCGCTGGTGATCTTCTGCCTGGCGTTGATCTACTGGCTGCCGCCAGACTGGACGGGGCTATGACCCATGGAAGAACTGGTCGGCAAAATCTGGCATCGATGGATCACCGCCTCGGCGGAACAACGCCATCCCGAAGCTGCGGTCGCGCTCGACGATATTCAACGATCCGTGGGCATTTTCTTTCGCGCGCTGGGCGGTGAAGGCGGTTTGCGCATCGAACGCAGCACCGACGCCCAGGTGAACGCCCGCCGCACGCTGCTGCAACGCATCGCGGGAACCGGAAAAACCGTGCAATACGCCTGGCGCGATGAGGAAACGCTCAGATTGCCGGAAGAAATCGCCCTGTTTCCCGAACGGTCGCTG
Source organism: Gammaproteobacteria bacterium (assembly GCA_011330835.1). Lineage (GTDB taxonomy): Bacteria > Pseudomonadota > Gammaproteobacteria > UWMA-0217 > UWMA-0217 > HyVt-560. The sequence continues at coordinate 10,966 of DRPO01000605.1, forward strand.
AACCGGAAACTCTATCTCTGGCTGGCCGCGCTGTCGGTCGCGCCGGATGAAGGCGGAGACTGGATCAGCCGCAACCAGTTCCGCACCCGCGCAACATTGGCCGCCTGGCCCGGACTGGAAAAAATCTATCGACAACTGCTGGCGGCCCACCTGCGGCAACGACCGCTCCCCGAAAACCTCCCCGATGACGAAGCCCGACAGGAGCGGGCGATCCGCGCCGCGCTGGAGAATCCCGAAACCCCGGTCACGCTGCAATACGCCCGACGCCCGCCCCAGCCTGTGCCGCTCTGGCTGCATCCCTCGCCGCCGCCTCTGGAAGAACCGGTCGAAAACCCGTCGCCGGATGACGAGGCCGAATCGCCCGAACCCAACCCTTCCCGCTCGACTCGCCAACAGCACAAGCGCAAACGGGCGGAATACACCGACATGCCCGACGGCAAGAACGGCCTGCTGAGTTTCCGCCTCGAAAGCCTGTGGAGCTGGGCCGAATACATCAAGGTGGATCGCACCACCACGGAAGATGATGACGACGATGCCGGCAAGACCGCCGAGGACATGGATAAAATTACACTGGCCCGCGACAACCAGACCACCGCCAGTCGCATCCGGCTCGACCTCGACCTGCCCGCCAGCCAGTACGACGACATCGTGCTCGGTGAAGGCATCCCCGTCGATGAATGGGACTATCGCCAACAGCGACTGCAAAAGGCCCACTGCCGGCTGCAACTGATGACCGCGCGCCACGCCGAAAACACCGCCTTGCCGGATCGCCTGCGCCCCCAGGCCCGCCGCATTCACCGCCATTTCGAAATGCTCCGTCCCCAGCGTCACTGGGTCAGCCGGCAGAACGACGGCTCGGAAATCGACATGGAAAACTACATCCGTTTTTTCACCGACCGCCGCCTCGGCAAGACCGGCAACGACGCGCCCGTCTATCGCAGCCTGCGCAACCAGACCCGCGACCTCGCCTGCCTGCTACTCGCCGACCTGTCGCTCTCCACCGACGCCCACATCAACAACGACGCCCGCGTGATCGACGTCATCCGCGACGCCCTGCACCTGTTCTCCGAAGCGCTAGACGCCACCGGCGACCGTTTCGCCCTGCACGGCTTCTCCTCGCGCAACCGCAACCACATCCGCTTCTACAACATCAAGACCTTCGACGACCCGCACGACAAAGCCGCGCGCGGGAGGATCAACGCCATCAAACCGGGCTACTACACCCGCATGGGCGCCGCCATCCGCTACGCCAGCCAACTGCTCGAAA
>DRPO01000606.1 GCA_011330835.1 Gammaproteobacteria bacterium
AGCGTGATCTCCCGCTCGTGCTCGTTGAGAATCGCCACGAAGCGCGACATGTGCGTGCCCTTGAAGTGATGCGGCAGGTTCACGTACATGTTGAACTCGGCCACGGTGTGCTGGTCCTCGCCATCGCGCGAAGCGATGCGCACCGGATGGCGGATGCCCTTGATGCCGACCTTGTCGATGGGGATTTCACGGGTATCGGCGGCGCCCTGGATGTCGGGCATGTCGTGGGCCGCTTTGGATTTAGACAACATATCAGTCGCGGGTATAGCGGACTTTCGCCCGGTCGGTTTCCCAGAGCGTGACCGCACTGACTCTGACGGCGCCGGAATCCAGCGCGGCGGCCAGTTCCTGGTAGAACCAAGCGGCGATATTTTCCGCGGTGGGATTGAGGGTCGTAAAGGGTTCGATCTCGTTCAGATAACGATGATCCAGACGGCCCGCGATCTCGCGCGCGGCCTCCTTGATCTTGCGGAAATCAATCGCCATGCCGGTCTCGTCCAACTGGCTGGCCTCCACCTCCGCTTCCACCTTCCAGTTGTGGCCGTGCATGCGGCTGCAGGCGCCCGGGTAATCCCGCAGCGTATGCGCGGAGGCAAAATCGGTGAGGATCGTCAATGTGTATTTCGCGGGCATTGGCGGGGCGCTGGGGAAAATCAGCGGGATGCTATCCGAGCCGAATCGTGATTGCAATTATCCTTGTCGCGCCATGCTCGAATTCGCGCCTCGATGCTGGCCGCGTCGATGCCCGCCTCTTCCAGCAACTCGTCGCGCGTCCCATGTTCCTGAAACCGATCCGGCAAGCCCAGTTGCAGGACGGGGAGCGTCAGCCCCAGCGCGTGCAGACTCTCGATCACCGCGCTGCCCGCCCCGCCGGCGACCACGCCGTCCTCGACCGTGACAAGCGCCTCATGCGTCTGGGCCATGCGTCGGATCATCGCCTCGTCCAGGGGTTTGACAAAGCGCATATTGACCACGCTGGCGTCCAGCGCCTCGCCCGCTTGCAGCGCCGCCGACAGCGGCGCGCCAAAAGCCAGGATCGCGATCGAGCGCCCCTTGCGCGCCAGCCTGGCCTCGCCCACCGGCAGCGTCGTCAGATCCTCTCCGGCATCCACGCCCGTACCGCCGCCGCGCGGATAGCGCACCACGGCGGGATGATCCAGCGCAAAGCCGGTCGACAGCATCTGCCGGCACTCCCGTTCATCGGCGGGGGCCATGATCGTCAGATTGGGGATGCAGCGCAGATAGGCCAGATCGAAACTGCCCGCATGGGTCGCCCCGTCGGGGCCAACCAGGCCCGCCCGATCCACCGCGAACAGCACCGGCAGGTTCTGAATGGCGACATCGTGGATCAACTGATCATAAGCGCGCTGCAGGAAAGTGGAATAGATCGCCACCACCGGCTTCATGCCCTCGCACGCCAGCCCCGCCGCCAGCGTCACCGCGTGCTGCTCCGCGATCGCGACATCGAAATAACGGTCGGGAAAGCGTTCGGAAAACGCCACCAGCCCCGAACCCTCGCGCATCGCCGGCGTAATGCCCACCAGCCGCGAATCCGCCGCCGCCTGATCGCACAACCAATCGCTGAAAATATCGGTATAGGTCTTCTTGCCCGAGCGGGCGGGGGTCAACCCCTTGGCGGGATCGAAACAGCCAACGCCGTGATAACTGACCGGCTCATCCTCGGCCTTGTCGTAGCCCTTGCCCTTGCGGGTCACCGCGTGCAGCAAAACCGGCCCGCGCATGTCCCGGATATTGCTCAGCGTCTTCACCAGAGCGGGCAAATCATGGCCATCCACCGGGCCGATATAATTGAACCCCAGCTCCTCGAACAGCGTGCCCGGCGTCACCATGCCCTTTACATGCTCCTCGGCCTTGCGGGCGAATTGCTCCATCGGCGGCAAGTGCTTGAGAAAACGTTTGCCCTCCTCGCGCATCGTTGTGTAGAGATGGCTGGACAGAATCCGCGTCATGTAATTCGAGAGCCCGCCGACATTCGGCGAAATCGACATATCATTATCATTGAGCACCACCAGCAGATCCTCATCCAGATCGCCAGCGTGATTGAGCGCCTCGAACGCCATCCCCGCCGTCATCGCGCCATCGCCGATCACCACAATGCTCTTGCGCCTCTCCCCCTTGCGGCGACTGGCGATCGCCATCCCCAGCGCCGCGCTGATCGACGTGCTGGAATGGCCCACGCCAAAACTGTCGTACTCGCTCTCCTCGCGCCGGGGAAATCCCGACAATCCGCCCCGCTGGCGAATCGTATGCATCCGCTCGCGCCGCCCCGTCAGCACCTTGTGGGGATAGCACTGGTGGCCGACATCCCAGACCAGGCGATCATTCGGCGTATCAAACACATAATGCAGCGCAATCGTCAGCTCCGTCACCCCCAGGCCCGACGCCAGATGACCGCCCGTCTTCGACACGCTCTCCAGCACAAACCGGCGCAACTCCTCCGCCAGCGCCGGCAACTGATGCCTCGGCAAGCGGCGAAGATCGGCGGGAGAATGAATGGGCTCGAGTAGTGGATAGCTCAAGGCGGGGAACCGGAAAAATGCTGGTTCGCTAGTATCGGACGGCGGGGCCTTGAATACAAGGGGCGTGCTGTCACGGCAGGGCAATCGCGCTTAAAATGTCTTGACTTCTTCATATGCTTATTAATCAGAATCTTACAGAAGCAGTGAGTGTCGATTTATTGAAAAAACGCTCTCACAGCACGTTGAGAGCATCATAAGTTACTGATTTTTTATGCTATCAAATTTATACCTCTTGCGTTCAGGAATACCCCATTTAGGGTGCGTAGGTTTTCGTCGAGAGCAAGGCGTGAAAACGCAGGCATAGTGGGGCTATGGC
>DRPO01000607.1 GCA_011330835.1 Gammaproteobacteria bacterium
ACATGCGTCGGAGCACGTAGTTCCTCCGCAGTTTGGCGCGCTGGGGGTTGGCGATGGGGTTGTACTTCGACGGCGCCTTGTAGAGCCCGGCCATCATGGCGATCTGCGCGAGCGTCAGGTCGCCCACATCGACGCCATAGTAGATCTGGGCCGCCGCGCCCACGCCGTAGGCGCGCTTGCCCATGTAGTTCTGGTTGAGATAGAGCGCCAGGATCTCGTCCTTGCTCAGCTTCTTCTCGATTTGCAGCGCCAGCAGCATCTCCCGCAGTTTGCGCCAGAAGGTGCGCTCCCGATTCAGGAAGAAGTTGCGCGCCACCTGCATGGTGATGGTCGAGCCGCCCTGCAGCGCGGCCTGGGTCCTGGCCAGGCTGAACGCCGCCCGCAGGATGCCCTGGTAATCGACGCCGGGATGCTCGTAGAACCGGTCGTCCTCGGCGGCGATCACGGCCTGCTTGAGCGGAAGCGGAATCTCGTCGATTTTCAGCGGAACGCGCCGTTTCTCGCCAAATTCGGCCAACAGGTCGCCTTCCGCGGAGAAAACGCGTAGCGGAACGTGGTATTGAACGCGCTTGAGTTCGTTTACGGAAGGCAGTCCCGGCAAGACATAGAGCGAGAGCCCCGCCGCCAGCAGAATCCCCGCAACCGCCAAAGCCGAGACCGGGATCAAAGTCCAGCGTACAAGTGCGCGCCAGACTTTCATAAGGCCGACTGGTTCAACTTTATGGCGGCCAAAGATTTGCTAGCGTACGCCGAACGCCCGCCGGAAACGCTCGCCGGGTCACGAGCTGGAGCAAAATAAGGTAACATAGACGCGTTTAGAGCAAGTTAGGGCGCTTAATTGACAACCGACAGTATGTTTGGATGTTAAGTGCAAGCAAACCGAGGGAATTGAGTGTTTTCATTTGGACGAAAAAACCGGCCTTTGCTTGGCGTTGACATCAGCTCGACGAGTGTAAAGTTAATTGAGTTGAGTCGATCTGGCAACCGCTATCGGGTTGAAGCCTATACCGTGGAGCCGTTGCCGACGAACTCGGTCGTGGAGAAGAACATCTCCGACGTGGGCGCGGTCGCCAATGCGCTGACCAAGGCGGTCAAGCGTTGCAACTCCAGAACCCGTCGCTGCGCGCTGGCCGTGCCCTCCTCCGCCGCCATTTCCAAATCCATCACCATGCCGGCGACGATTCCGGAAGAGGAAATGGAGGCGCAGATCCAGCTCGAAGCGGATCAGTACATCCCCTATTCGCTGGACGAGGTCAATCTCGACTTCGAAGTCCTGGGAACCTCGGAAGTCACACCCAATACCGTTGATGTGCTGCTCGCCGCCTGCCGCACCGAAGTGGTGGAAACCCGTTGCTCGATCGCCGAAACGGCGGGATTGGAGCCGGTTATCGTCGATATCGAGTCCTATGCGACCGAGAACGCGGTTCAGTTGCTGGACAATCATCAGCCGGACGAAAATGACCGAACTGTGGCGGTCTTCGATATCGGCGCCACGATGACCAGCATCTCGGTTATCCACAATGGCCGACTGATCTACACCCGCGAGCAACCGTTCGGCGGTCGCCAGCTCACCGAGGAAATCATGCGCCGCTATGGCCTGTCCTACGCCGAGGCTGGTCTGGCGAAGAAGGAAGGCGGGCTGCCGGACAATTACGTCCCGGAGATCCTCAACAACTTCAAGGACACGCTGGTGCAGCAAACCCAACGCCTGTTGCAGTTTTTTTTCGCCTCCAGCCAGTTTCACGAAGTTGACCAGATCATTCTGGGCGGGGGCTGCGCCTCCATCCCTGGCGTCGATGAGCTGGTGGAGCGCCAGAACCAGACGCCGACGATCATCGCCAACCCGTTCAGCCGGATGAGTTTCGCGCCGCAGATCAACCAGCAGCGTCTGGGCAACGACGCGCCGGCGCTGCTCATCGCGGTGGGACTGGCGCTCAGAGGGTTCGACTGATGGCGCGCATCAATCTTCTACCTTGGCGGGAGCAACGCCGCAAGGAGCAGCAGCGCCGCTTCCTGTCGATGCTGGGACTGACCGCCGTGCTGGGACTGGCGGTGCTGGTGGGCGCGCACCTCTATATCAGCGGCCTTATCGACAATCAGAACATGCGGCTCAACCGGCTGCGCCAGGAAATCCGCGTCGTGGACAAGCAGATCCGCGAAATCAGGGATCTCGACAAAGCCAAGCGGGCATTGATGGATCGCATGGAAATCGTCCAGCAATTGCAGCGCAGCCGCCCCGAAATCGTGCATATTTTCGATGAGCTGGTGACGACATTGCCCGATGGCGCCTATCTGACCGAGGTGATCCAGCAAGGCAACACGCTGAAAATTTCCGGCAAGGCGGAATCGGACGCGCGGGTGTCGAACTACATGCGCAACCTCGAACGTTCGCCATGGCTCAAGAACCCGAAGCTGTCGGTCATCCAGTCCCGGGCCAAGAGCAACAAGTCCCGCACCACGGTGCGCTCGTTCTCTTTGCAAGTGGAGAAAGAGACCCCGCGGCAACAGGAGGGCAAGCGTGGATCTGAATGAGCTGAAAAATCTGGACATCACCGATCTGTCCCGGCTCGGGAACGCGCCGCTGGCCGTCAAGGGGATTCTCGCGGGGTTGGTGCTGATTACCGTCGTCGCGGCGGGATACTACCTGCATACCAGCAAGCAACTGGAAGAGCTCAAGGCGCTCGAAGCGCAGGAAATCGACCTGCGCAAGAGCTTCGACAACAAGCACAAGAAAGCCGCCAACCTGGCCGTTTACAAGGCTCAGCTCAAAAGCATCCAGGACGAATTCGGTTCGATGCTTCGCCAACTGCCCAGCGATACCGAGATTCCCGCCGTCATTCTCGATGTTTCCCAGACCGGGCTGGCCAGCGGCCTGAAAATCGAGCTGTTCAAGCCCCAGCCCGAAATCAACAAGGGTTTCTACGCGGAGAAGCCGATCCAGATTCAGGTCACCGGCACTTATCAACAAATGGCCCAATTCTCCAGCGGCATTGCCGCGCTGCCAAGAATCGTGACCTTGCATAACATCAAGCTAAAGCCGGCCCGCAATGGCAAACTGGTCATGGACGTGACCGCCAAGACCTATCGATACCTCGCCGACGAGGAGGAGAAGGCCAAGCCATGAGATTCCCAACCTGTTACATGCCGCAAGGCCGAAAGAATGGCTGGATTCGCCTGCTCGGCCTGATGCTGATTCTGCCCGCGCTGGCTCTGACCAGTGGTTGCGAACAGGACAACAGCGATCTGGAGGAATTCATCGACGCCGTCAAGGCCAAGCCGGCGACCGACATTCCGCCCATCCCGGATATTGCGGCTTACCAGCCATTTGATTACCCTGCCCATCAAAGAGATCCGTTTGACGAGAGCGTGCTGGCCGCCAAGCTGGCACCGGAGCACCGGATATCGAACAACATCCGGATCGATCGGAATCGTCCCAAGGAATATCTGGAAGGCTTTCCCCTCGACTCGCTGCGCATGGTGGGCACCCTGTCGCAAGGCGGACAATTGTGGGGGCTGATCAAGACGCCAGATGGTACTATCCAGCGGGTCAGGGTCGGTAACTACATGGGCCAGAATCACGGCAAGATTACCCAGATCACCGAAAACAGCATCAAGCTGACAGAAATCGCGCCGGATGGATACGGCGGGTTTATCAAGCGGCCCGCGTCGGTCGCGCTGAAGACCCCATAGTACGGGGATAATAATATGAAGACTCAACAATCAATGACAACGAAAAAGGATTTTTCCCCGCTGCGGAGCCGGTCGGTTCGTCTGCTGACGAGCGTCGTGGCGTTGCTCTGGTTTGCGCTGTCTTTTTCCGACGCCTTCGCCGCGCTGTATCGGCTGAAATCGCTCGATTACCAGCCCGGGCTGGAAAACGGCGCGGAGATCCGGCTGACCTTCGATGGCCCGGCCCCCACGCCCAAGGCGTTCGCGATCGCCAATCCCGCGCGCATTACACTGGACTTTACCGACACCCAAAATCAGCTCCCCAAGCGCTATATCCGGCTTTCCTCCGGCATCGCCCGCAGCGTCAGCGCGGCGCAGGCGCGGGATCGCACCCGCCTGGTGGTCAACCTGGCGCGGATGGCCGATTACGAGGCCTACCCGGAGGGCAATGAACTGGTGCTCAAACTCAGCCCCAAGGCCGTTCAGCCCGTCATCCCCGTCTCGGAAGTAACCGATGGCCGCACCCCGGTCGATCCACCGCCTTCCCACGCAACCTATGAGCGGATGACGCAGGGCGATGTGACCGGCTACAGCGTGACCAATATCGATTTCCGCCGCAGCGCCGATGGCGCCGGTCGCGTACTGATCAAGTTCTCCGACAGCCGCATTCCCGTCGACATTCAGCAGCAGGGCTCAAAGGTCGTCGTCAACATCAAGGGCGCTGGTCTCGCCCCCGGTCTGCAGCGCCGCATGGATGTGACCGACTTCGCCACGCCGGTGACAACCATCGACGCCAAGTCCTCTGGCAGCCAGGCGTCCATCGTCATCGCGGCTCACGGCGAATTCAGCCAGATCGCTTACCAGTCCGGCAACACCTATACGGTGGAGATTCGTCCGGTCAAGCGCGGCCAGGCCAGCGCCCGCAAGAAGAAAGAGATTACCTATACCGGCGAGCGCCTGTCGCTCAATTTCCAGTCCATCGAGGTGCGCTCGGTGCTCCAGTTGATCGCCGACTTCACTGGCCTGAACATCGTCGTCAGCGACCAGGTGCAAGGTGAAATTACCCTGCGCCTCAAGGATGTGCCGTGGGATCAGGCGCTGGCGATCATTCTGCGCACCCAGGGGCTGGACAAGCGCCAGCAGGGCAACGTGCTGTATATCGACAAGGCGGAAAACATCCGCCGACACGAGAAAGAGGAGCTTCAGGCCACCGTGGATGTGCAGCAACGCGTGCCGCTGCGCACCGAAATCATCCCGCTCAACTATGCCGACGCGCGGGAAATGTCCACCCTGCTGAAAAGCGGCTCCAGCGGCAACTCGATCCTCTCCGATCGCGGCTCGGTTTCCATCGACAAGCGCACGAACAGTCTGCTCGTCCAGGATACGCCCGCCAAGCTGGACGAAATCCGCGCGCTGATCACCAAGCTGGATATCCCGGTCAAGCAGGTGCTGATCGAGACCCGCATCGTCACCGCCAGCGACAAGTTCACCCATGAACTGGGCGCGGCCTTTTCCGCCAGCAATCGCGACGCCCAGCTCAATGGCGAGTTGACCGGCGATTTCGATGTCGGGCTTGGGGCCAACAGCCCGGCGGGCGCGGTCGGCCTGAAGCTGACCAAGCTTCCGCTGGGCGCTCAACTGGATCTGGAGCTTTCCGCCGCCCAGGTAGAGGATCAGGCCGAGATTATCGCCAATCCGCGAATCATTACCTCCAACAAGCGCAAGGCGCGCATCGAACAGGGCGTGGAGATTCCTTATGAAGAGGCCACCTCCAGCGGCGCGACCAACATCGCCTTCAAAAAGGCCGTCCTGAGTCTGGAGGTGGTTCCCCACATCACCAAGGATCACCAGGTCAACCTCGATCTGCGAGTGAGCCGCGACAGCGTCGGCGCGATCTTCAACGGCGTTCCCAGTATCGACACGCGCGAAGTGGAAACCCATGTGCGCGTGAAAAACGGTCAGACCATCGTGCTGGGCGGCATCTTTGAAGAAACCAAGGCGAAAAACAAACGCTCGGTTCCCTTCTTCGGCGATTTGCCGGTGATCGGACGCCTGTTCCGCAAGAACTCGGATCGAAACGACAAATCCGAACTGCTGATCTTCGTCACCCCAAAGATTGTCGACAGCAGTCTCGATTCAGAGTGAGTGAAGGTCTCCAATCACGTAGAATGGTTCCGATCGTTTAACGCGGACCCCCTTCTCCATGCTTGACCGCCTGTTTCTCGTCGGCCCGATGGGCGCCGGAAAGACTTCCCTGGGCAAACTGCTCGCCACCGCCCTGGATTTCCGGTTCGTCGACAGCGATCGCGAGATCGAGGAACTGACCGGCGTCGATATCCCCACCATTTTCTACTACGAGGGCGAAACGGGCTTTCGGCTACGGGAAAAGGAGGTTATCGACCAACTGACCCGAGAGCCCGGGATTGTGCTCGCCACTGGCGGCGGCTCGGTGCTTGACCCGGTGAATCGCGAACGACTGGCGGCGCGCGGCTGCGTTGTCTATCTTCAGGTGTCCGTCGAGCAACAGCTCAGGCGCACCGCCCGGGATACCTCCCGACCACTGTTGCAAGTCCCCGACCCAGCCGCCCGGCTGGAAGAGATCGCCCGCGAGCGCACGCCCCTGTACGAATCAGTGGCCGATATTACGGTGGACACCAACCACGGCAACATCCATGCCATCAAGCGGCGGATACTCAAGGCCTTTCAGGAGATGCGCGACGCATAGGACAATGAGCCCGCCTTCCCTCGTTGGCAGGGGCGCCGGCGCTCCGATTCCGCATACGCTTGCCCGCCCACTGGAAATCATTTTCCAGGTACCGGTATAGTAACCCGATGGCAACCCTGGACCTTGACTTGGGCGAGCGCGGCTACCCCATCCACATCGACGCCGGACTCCTGGATAAACCCGAACTGCTGACCCGGCATATTCCCGACAAGACGGCCCTGGTGGTGTCCAACACCACCGTCGCTCCGCTATACCTCGCGCGGGTAACCAGCGCGCTGGACGAGGCTGGCATCCGTTACGCCACGACGATCCTGCCCGATGGCGAACAATACAAGACCCTGGAGGTGCTGAACCAGGTCTTTACGGGGTTGCTGGAAAACCGTTTTGGCCGGGATGTCTGTCTGATCGCGCTGGGCGGAGGCGTGGTGGGCGATATGTGCGGGTTCGCCGCCGCCAGCTACCAGCGGGGCGTCGGTTTCATCCAGATTCCCACCACCCTGCTGGCGCAGGTGGATTCCTCGGTGGGCGGCAAGACCGGCGTCAATCACCCCCTGGGCAAGAACATGATTGGCGCCTTTCATCAGCCGCGCTGCGTCATTATCGACACTGACACGCTTAACACGCTGGAGGATCGACAGCTCAACGCCGGTCTGGCGGAGATCATCAAATACGGGCTGATTATCGACCGGCCCTTTTTCGGCTGGCTGGAAGAGCACATCGACGCGCTCAGGCGGCGCGACAAGCAGGCGCTGGCCTACGCGATCGAACGCTCCTGCGCGATCAAGGCGGACGTGGTCGCCGCCGATGAGCGCGAAAAGGGGCAGCGCGCCCTGCTCAACCTCGGCCATACCTTTGGTCACGCCATCGAGACCGCCACCGGCTACGGCGCCTGGCTGCATGGCGAGGCGGTCGGTTGCGGCATGGTCATGGCCGCCAGCCTGTCCAACCGGCTCGGCTGGCTCGACGATGAAAGCCTGGAGCGCAGCCGCGACTTGATTCAGCGCGCGGGCCTGCCGGTCGCTCCGCCGCCCGAAATGACCGCCCGGCAATTTCGCGATCTGATGGCGGTGGACAAGAAGGTTCAGCAGGGCGCATTGCGCCTCGTGCTGCTCAGGCAAATTGGCGAAGCCCTGGTCACCAGCGAATTTGACGACAGCCAGCTCCAGGCCGAGCTGGAAGCCCGTCTCGCGGCATCGGGGTAGCTCGCGATGGGCGGGCGCATACCGCGTAGCTTCATCGACGGCCTGGTCGACAAGGCCGATATCGTCCAGATCATCGACCAACGCGTGCCGCTGAAAAAGCAGGGCCGCGAGTTTGCCGCCTGCTGCCCGTTCCACAACGAGAAGACCCCCTCATTCACCGTCAGCCCGCAAAAGCAGTTCTATTACTGTTTCGGCTGTGGCGCGAGTGGCACGGTGATCGGGTTTCTGATGGACTACGAAAACCTCGACTTTGTCGAGGCCGTCGAAATGCTCGCCGAAAGTCTCGGACTCGACGTTCCCCGCGAGGAGGGCCTCTCGCCAGCCCCCCAGGCCGACCATGCGCCGCTGTATGAAGCTTTGGAGGCTGCGGCCGAATTCTTCCGCCAGCAACTTCGCTCCAGCCCCGTCGCCATCGAGTATCTGAAAAAACGGGAGCTCAGCGGCGAGATTGCGCGCGATTTTCGTCTGGGTTTCGCGCCCCAGGGCTGGGACAACCTGTTGTCCGCGCTGTCGAGCCGATTCCCCGTTCCAGTTCTGCTCAAGGCCGGACTGCTCAGCCACAATGAGCAAGGGCGAAACTATGACAAGTTCCGTGAGCGGATCATGTTCCCGATCCTGGATCAGCGAGGGCGGGTCATCGCCTTCGGCGGCCGCATTATCGGGGAGGGGGAGCCCAAATACCTTAATTCCCCGGAAACGCCGGTCTTCAACAAATCCGCCACGCTCTACGGCCTCTATGAAGCCCGTCACGCTGGGACGCGGCTGGAGCAGCTCATCGTCGTCGAGGGTTACATGGATGTTGTCGCGCTGGCGCAATCGGGGATTCGCAACGCCGTCGCCACCCTCGGCACCGCCACCACCGCGGAGCATCTGCGCATGATGCTCAAGGGCGGGGTGCGCGAACTGGTGTTCTGTTTCGACGGCGACCAGGCGGGGAAAAAGGCGGCCTGGAAAGCGCTCGGACAGGCGCTGTCCGTCATTCGCGACGGCCACGTCATTCGCTTTCTGTTTCTGCCGGAACAGGATGACCCCGATTCCTTTGTCCGGCGCGAGGGCGAGGACGCTTTCCGTCAGGCGGTGTCCGAAGCCGCGCCCTTGTCGAAATACCTGCTCGACGGCCTCAAGGCCAGGCACAATATCGCCACCCTGGAAGGACGCGCCAGCCTCAATCAGGAAGCCGCCGAGCTACTGCGCCCGCTCAAGGCCGCGCTGTTGCGCGAACAGCTTGAAACCAGTCTCGCCGATCTCACCCATCTGCGCCAGACCCCGGCCCGTCGCGCGCCGGTCGTTCACCGCCCTCCCAAAAGCCACAACGTGCGGATGACCCCCATGCGCGCGGTCATCGCTGGCCTGCTGCAATACCCGCATCTCGCCAGCAATCTCGATGACGAAGGGCTCGCGCAACTGAGGCGGTTGCCGGGCGGCGAGCTGCTCGAAACCGTGGCCGACCTGATCAGGGAATGGCAAACGCCGTCTCCGGCCCGACTGGTG
>DRPO01000608.1 GCA_011330835.1 Gammaproteobacteria bacterium
GCAGGCATAGTGGCGCTACGTCAAGTTTTTACAACGCAGCTATCGACGAAAAGATGCGTGGCCTGAACGGGGTATTCTTGGTCGCGAGAGGTATATATTAATCGTTGCGTATATTCTCGCAACCGCGATAGCGCTCCCAATAGTCCCCTCTCCCCCTTTGGGGGAGAGGGTTAGGGTGAGGGGAAAACCGCATATCGGAATACAGGGCGCGAGAAGTATAATCCCTCTCAAGGGCTTCACAGGGCTACCGGGTTGGCGTAGAATCGCGCGTTTTCTCGCCTGGGCGTTCCACGGGGCGCCGGGTTTGGCAACTGAGACAGGTTTCAAGAACATATGGTTACAATTCGTTTGGCTAGGGGCGGTTCCAAGAAGCGGCCTTTCTATCATGTGGTGGTTACCGATTCGCGCAAGCGCCGGGATAGCGGTTATATCGAGCGGCTGGGTTTTTTCAATCCCATGGCGCGGGGTCAGGAGACGCGCTTGAAGCTGGATTGCGAGCGGGTTGATCACTGGCGCAATCTCGGCGCGGCGTTTACGGATCGCGCGGCTCAGCTTTACAAGGAAGCCAGCAGCCAAGCCGAGAGTTGATCGCCGGTTTTGTGGAATCGGGGGATTCGCTGGTCGTTCTCGGGCGGTTGCGCGGTCCGCATGGGTTGAAGGGCTGGATCAGGATTCAGTCGTTTACGCGACCGGTCGACGAGATTTTTATCTTTCCCCGCTGGTTGATTGGCGAGGGCGAGAGCCGCCGCGAGGCGAAGGTCGAGGATTTTCGCCCGCAGGGGAAGGGTTGGGTGGTGAAGCTGGCGGATTGTGAGGATCGCAATCAGGCGGAGTTGCTGCGCAATCTGGAGATTGCGGTTCCCCGCGAGCAGCTCAATGAGCTGGAGGATGGCGAGTATTACTGGCGCGATCTGATGGGTTTGACGGTGGTTACCCTTTCGGGGGCGGTGCTTGGCGAGGTGGATCATCTGGTCGAGACGGGCGCCAACGATGTGCTGGTGGTGAAGGGCGACCGGGAGCGGTTGATCCCGTTTATTCAGGGCGATGTGATTCGTTGCGTGGATCTGGAGGCCGGCGCCGTCGAGGTGGACTGGGATCCGGATTTCTGAGATGACGGATGGTCGGCAGGCGTTGCGGTTCGATGTGCTGACGCTGTTTCCGCAATGGCTGAGCCAGGTGACGGAGTTTGGCGTGACTGGTCGGGCGGCGCGCAATGGCCTGATCGAGCTGGCGACGTGGAATCCTCGCGACTATACGACGGATGTCCACCGCACGGTCGATGACCGGCCTTATGGCGGCGGCCCGGGGATGGTGATGTTGTACCAGCCGCTGGCGGACGCCCTGGCGGCGGCGCTGGAAGCGGATGCGCGACCGGCGAAGGTGATTTATCTTAGTCCGAGAGGGCGGCGGCTGGATCAGGCGGCGGTCAACCGGTTTGCCGGCATGTCGCGACTGGTGCTGGTGTCGGGTCGCTATGAAGGCATCGATGAGCGGTTCGTCGAGGCGCATGTCGATGAGGAGTGGTCGATCGGCGATTATGTGCTGAGCGGTGGGGAGTTGCCGGCGATGGCGCTGATCGACGCGGTGACGCGGCAATTGCCCGGCGCGTTGGGACACGCGGAGTCGGCGGCGCGGGATTCCTTCATGGATGGCCTGCTGGATTGCCCGCACTACACGCGACCGGAACGGATTGGCGAGCGGGCCGTGCCGCCGGTGCTGCTCAGCGGCAACCACGCGGAGATCGAACGCTGGCGCCGGGAACAGGCGCTCGCGACGACCCGGAAACGGCGACCGGATCTGCTTCGGGACGACCCGGACAACGGCAACGAACAAACATTGAATGAGACAGGTAGAGACGATGAACATCATTGATCAGTTAGAAGCGGAACAGCTCAGAAGCGATATTCCCGAGTTTTCCCCCGGCGACACCGTGGTTGTCGAAGTCAAGGTGCGGGAAGGCGACCGCGAGCGGCTTCAGGCTTTCGAGGGCGTGGTGATCGCCAAGCGCGAGCGCGGCCTGAATTCAGCGTTCACCGTGCGCAAGATTTCCCACGGCGAAGGCGTCGAGCGGGTTTTCCAGACCCACAGCCCGATGATCGCCTCCATCCAGGTCAAGCGTCGCGGCAAGGTGCGCCGCGCCAAGCTGTACTACCTGCGCGGTCGCACCGGCAAGGCGGCGCGGATCAAGGAAAAGCTCAAGTAGGCATAGCGCTTTCCGTATCAAAAAGCCCCGCCATCGCGCGGGGCTTTTTGATGCCTCTCACGTAAAACCCGTAGGCGGCTCGTCGGGCTGCGCCGACATCGCCGGATGGCCGGCGGGACGCCGGCGCTCCCGGGGGCTGGAACGCCCGCAAGGGGCTTTCGCAATTTCCGAGAGGCGTTGTTCGGCATTCTTGATCGCAAGAGGCATCGATCCTCGCTTATTTCTCCGATGTGGGCTTGATGATTGGCCGAATGCTGACCGTGGCGCGGGTGGTGAATGGCTTGCCGTCTCGCAATCCCTTGAATTCCAGTTCAGTGTCCGGTTTGCTGCGGGCGATCATGTTGAGCGCGTCGCGCACGCCCATGATGGGGTGGCCGTTGACTTCGAGCAGGATGTCGTTGGGCTTGATGCCGGCTTTTTCGCCGGGGCCGTCCTTGATGACGGCGGTGATCATGACGCCGCGGTGTTCGGGCAGCCCAAGGTCTTCGATGAGCTTTTGGGGGGTGTTGGCGCCTTCGACGCCGAGCCAGCCCCGGATGACCTGGCCATGTTCGATGATCTGGGTCATCACGTCGCGGGCAAGGTTGACGGGAATGGCGAAGCCGATGCCGGTGGAATGGGACTGGTTGTGGATGGCGGTGTTGATCCCCACCAGTTGGCCGTAGGCGTCGATCAGCGCGCCGCCGGAGCTGCCGGGGTTGATGGCGGCGTCGGTCTGGATGAAGTCCTCGATGGTGTTGAGTCCAAGCTGGTTGCGTCCGGTGGCGCTGATGATGCCCTGCGTCACCGTCTGCCCGATGCCGAAGGGGTTGCCGATGGCCAGGACGATGTCGCCGACGCGGAGTTTCGAGGAGCGCACGGTGACCGAGGGCAGGTCGGTGGCCTCGGTCTTGAGCACGGCGAGGTCGGTCTCGGGGTCGGCGCCGATCGCCTTGACCTCCAGGCGGCGGCCATTGGCGAGCACGACCTTGATCTCGTCGGCGCCGGCGATGACGTGGTTGTTGGTGAGAATATAGCCCTGCGAGCTGATGATTACGCCCGAGCCCAGGCTGGTCTGATGCTCCAGCCGGGGGCCGAACAGCGGATCGCGAAACAGCGGGTTGAACAGCGGATCGTTGAGCAGCGGATGAGATTCCTTGACCACGACCTTGGAGGTGAAGACGTTGACCACGGCGGGCGCGGCCTGGGACACGGCCCGGGCATAGCTGACGCGGATCGACGGCGGCTGGGCTTCGCGGATGGGCGGGAGCGGGGACTCTTCGTGGACGGCGACAACCTGTTTGCCCGGGCCGAGGGCGTCGGGAAACAGGAAGACGCCGATCAGCGCAAGCGCCAGTCCGAGCGCCACCATCTGGATAATAAAGGGAAGATGTCTGTTCAAGTCAGCGTTCTGTCGTTTTATCGTCAAATGCCGTCCGTTGTCATGGAGTCTCCCTGGATGGGGGAAGTATACCTCTTGCGAGGCTTGAAGGTTTGACAAGCCGCGGGCGCATCAAGGGCGCTCTCTCGTCATTCCGGGCGCCGGATTCCCGCGTTCGCGGGAATGACGAGGGGATCGGGTCCTGGGAGCGCCGGCATCCCTGCC
>DRPO01000609.1 GCA_011330835.1 Gammaproteobacteria bacterium
AGCGCCCCGAGGTTCTTGCCCTCGATGGTGACTATGCGTTGACGCCGACCATTGCTGAAAGCCAACTTCCAACTCCTGTGGCTAAGATCAAAGGCCATGTACAGCACCGGGCTTTCTGGTTTATCTTTCTGGATGAGAGTCGCTGAGATCATCTTTTTCTCCTGTTGGTTAATGGTTAAAGACTGGAGGATAGCTCTTAGCGGCTCTCATAGTATCTACTGTTATCCCACAACCCCTACCGTCATCCCGGCGAAAGCCGGGATCCAGAAACGCGGTATCGGTGAATCGAAACAGGAGAACAATGATGGAATGCGAAATATGCAAAACCGGCCAGCCCCATCCTGGCCATGTGACCGTCACTTTGCAGCGCGAAGGCATTACTCTGCTGATCAAGGATGTGCCGGCAAGGATTTGTGACAACTGTGGCGAGTATTATCTGAGTGAAGCGGTAACCGCGCGCGTCATGCAACAGGCGGAAACGTCTGTCGGCAAGAACGTGGAAGTGGAGATTCTGCGTTTTGCCGCCTGACCCGATGGAAGTGGAAGAGCCGATCATGCTGTCGGCCCTGCAACACTTCAGCTATTGCCCGCGCCAGTGCGCCCTGATCCATCAGGAACAGAGCTTCGAAGACAACGAATTCACACTGCGCGGGCAACGGGCGCACCGCCGGGTGGACAGCGGCGAAATCACTGTCGAGGATGGCGCGCGGGTCATGCGCGCCTTGCCCTTGCGCCATGCCCGGCTGGGCCTGGTCGGCAAGGCCGACGTGGTGGAATTTCTCCCGGATGGAACGCCCTATCCGGTCGAATACAAGCAGGGCAAGCGCCACAAGCGCGACCACGACGACATCCAGCTCGCCGCCCAGGCCCTGTGCCTGGAAGAAATGACCGGTCGGGACGTTCCCGAAGGCGCGATCTATCACCACAAGAGCAAACGCCGCCGCGTGGTCGAAATCACCCCGGCCTTGCGCGACCGGGTGGAACAACTGACCGAACAGGTTCGCCAAATGCTCGCCAGCGCAACCCTGCCGCCGCCAGCCGAAGACCCCGCGCTGTGCCGCGCCTGTTCGCTGCGCGACATCTGTCAGCCAGAACTGATCGCCTCCCGTCAGCGCATCCGGGAACTGGCCAGCCATCTTTTCGACGTGGACGAACCGTCATAGCGAAAAAGACCCATGAAACAACTCCTCAACACGCTCTACGTCTCCACCGAAGGCGCCTGGCTGCGGCTGGAAGGCGAAACCCTGGTGGTCATGATCGAAAAGGAAAAACGCCTGCAAGTTCCCTTGCACCATCTCGGCGGCATCGTCTGCATTGGCCGGGTCAACCTGAGCAGCGCCCTGATGGCGCGTTGCATGGAAGATGGACGACAAATTGTCTGGCTCAACGAAAACGGACGCTTCCAGGCGCGCGTGGAAGGCCCCGTCAGCGGCAACATCCTGTTGCGCCAGGCCCAGCATCGCGCCGCCGACGACAAGGAACAAACCCTGCGTCTGGCCCGAACCTTCATCGCCGCAAAGCTGCGCAACAGCCGCCAGGTCCTGCTGCGCAGCGCGCGCGACAATAAGTCGGAACAGGAAACCGCCGCATTGAAAAAAGCCGCCGATGCGCTCGCGGTCAACCTGCGAAACCTCAAGCACGCCGACAACCTCGACAGCATACGCGGCCTGGAAGGCGACGCCGCCCGAGTCTACTTCGAGCAAGTCAACCACATGATCAGCCCACCGGCGAGAAACGACTTCCGCTTCGAACAACGCAACCGCCGTCCACCCCGCGACCCCGTCAACGCCTTGTTCTCCTTTCTCTACGCCCTCCTGCTCACAGACTGCCGCTCCGCGCTGGAAACCGTCGGCCTCGACTCCCAGCTCGGGTTTCTCCACGCCGTCCGACCCGGTCGGCACGCCCTCGCGCTCGACCTCATGGAAGAATACCGGGCCATATTTGGCGACCGTCTCGCCTTCACCCTGATCAACCGGGGACAAATCTCAAAAAAGGACTTCGACTTCAACCCCGGCGGCAGCGTCCTCCTCAACGACAGCGGCAGAAAAAAACTGCTGGTCGCCTACCAGGAAAGAAAAAAAGAACAACTCAACCACCCCATACTCGAAGAAAAAATCGACATTGGCCTGATCCCCATCCTGCAGGCCCGATTCCTCGCCCGTCACCTGCGCGGCGACACCGAAGCCTACGTCCCCTATCTGCACAAATAGGAAAAGCCATGCTCATACTCGTCACCTACGACGTCTCCACCGAAACCCGCGAAGGCCGCCGGCGGCTGCGGCGCGTCGCCAAAGTCTGCCAGAACTACGGACAGCGAGTGCAAAAATCGGTATTCGAATGCAAGGTCGACGCCGCCACCTACGAATTGCTGGAAGAATCGCTACTGGCGGAAATCGACGAAACGGAAGACAACCTTCGCCTGTACCGCCTCACCGAACCGCTCAAGAAAAACATCAAGGAATTTGGTACATTCAAAGCCACCGACTTCGACGCGCCGCTCATCGTATGAAATCGCGAACCCCAAGCGCTCCCCGAAACGCCGGCAGGTTCGCGGGCGTTATATCTTACTGATTGTATTGGCAATGAACTCAGGATCGCACCAACAATGCCCGCCGAGAGAGGCGCTGTTCGCCGGGTTCGCGCTTCCCCCGCAAACCGGGATTGACTATCATGGACTTGCCTCACGGCAGTTCTCCCGCCTTTTTAAGGCGGGAGCGGATTGAAACTTGCCATCCGGAGTAATGGGATAACCCTCCATGGTTCTCCCGCCTTTTTAAGGCGGGAGCGGATTGAAACGCATGGCCGAGCAGGTCGGCGCGAACCGGAACGCGTTCTCCC
>DRPO01000610.1 GCA_011330835.1 Gammaproteobacteria bacterium
CTGGCCCGGGCCAATTTCAGCCGGTTCTTTCGCCTGTTCTACGACGACACCGAACTCGACGAAAAGGAGATCGGCCGCCTGCTCACACCCGGCGACGGGCTGGAGGTGCAATTCCGCACCGCTGCCAGGCGCTTCCGCATCATCGACGACGCTGGCCAGGCCGTGCTGGTCCGGTACTACGGTGACGAGGACGACCGGGAGATCGATTCCCTGCTGAATACCCTGCGTGCCAAGGGCCCTAGCCGCTGGTTGATGCGCAAGCTGCAACGCTACAGCGTCAATATTTCGGAGTGGCACTTCCGCCAGCTGCAGGAAGACAGCCAGATCGAGGAGATCCACCCCGGTATTTGGGCGCAAGTCACTTCTACAGTGATATATGATAATGTGCTGGGACTGTCTATGGACGTGGAAACTCTTGCTGCCAAAGATTTGATTGCATGAGGAGGGGAAGGATATTTTGAAAACCTACTGTCTCGATGTCCGCGGCGACTTCGCCTGTTTTACCCGCCCCGAGATGAAGGTGGAGCGCGTCTCCTACGATGTCATCACCCCCTCGGCGGCGCGCGCCATCTTCGACGCCATTCTCTGGAAACCGGCCATTCGCTGGCAGGTCACCCGCATCGAGGTATTGGCGCCCATCCGCTGGATCAACCTGCGTCGCAACGAACTGGGCGGGGTGATCTCGGAGCGCAACGTGAAAACGGCCATGAAGCAGGGCAAGGGCGACCTCGGCGTCTATATCGAGGACGACCGCCAGCAGCGCGCCGGGCTCTTTCTGCGTGATGTCCACTACCGATTGCACGCGCAATTCGAGTTGCTCGACAAGAGCGAGGGGCCGGAGAAATATGCCGAGATGTTCCAGCGCCGCGCCCGAAGGGGCCAGTGCTTCAATCAGCCCTATCTGGGTTGCCGCGAATTCAGCGCCGACTTTCGGCTGGCCGAGCCTGATGCCGCCGATCCGCCGCCCATCCCCGAGAGCCGCAACCTGGGCTGGATGCTCTACGACCTGGACTATGGCGACCGGTCCGCTCCCACGCCGCGCTTCTTCCAGGCGCACATGGAGAATGGCGTCATTGAGGTGCCGGACTGGTACAGCGAGGAGGTGCGTGGATGATCCTGCAGGCCCTCTACGACTACTACCAGCGCAAGCAAACCGATCCCGAGGATGCGCTGCCACCGTTCGGCTTCGAGTGGAAGGAGATCCCCTTCGTCATCGAAATCGACGCTGCTGGCCGCCTGGTTCAGATCGAGGATACCCGCAACGGTGAGGGCGGAAAGAAACAGGCACGGGCCTTTCTGGTGCCCCAAGGCGTTAAAAAGACTTCGGGTATCGCCAGTAATTTGCTTTGGGACAATGCCGAATACGTACTGGCCATCCCGCGCAAGGTGAAGAAGGACCAGAAGAAACCCGACCCGGCGCGCGTCCTGCAACAATACGAGGCCTTCGTCGAACGCATCCGCTCGCTCCCCGAACCGGCGGCCAGCGATCCGGGCATTGTCGCAGTGCTGGCATTTCTCGAAAACTTCGTCTGTCGTGACCTGATACGCCTGCCCGTCTGGAGGGAGTTGCGCTCCAACCCCAACCTCAGTTTTC
>DRPO01000611.1 GCA_011330835.1 Gammaproteobacteria bacterium
GCCGCGAGCCCTCGACATAGATTCTGCGGGATCCCGGAAAGGGCCGGGTGACTTCGGAAGACAGCTCAGCCGTCTTGCGAATGAATTCTTCGGGAATGGCGCTCATAGTCACTCTGATCTGGATTGGGAGGGCGGGATCTCCCTTGGGGAGCCCCTTGCGGCGGACTGTTCCGAAACACGAAAATTCCCTCACGGGGAAATGCCGCCAGCAGCGCGATGGAGAAGCTTATCACAAGCCGCGAAACGGAAGAAAAATCCCGCGTCGGGCAAGCATATGGCGTAACCAGTCAGAGCGTTCTTGAAGGAGCCGAAAAGGCGATGGATCAGCGAATGAATTCCATCTCGATGCCGGCAACTTTTACAATGTCATGAGGGTTGATCGGCTTGCCCTCGGCGGGTACCGGAGAGCCGTTGAGCAGCGTTTGAGCCTGATTGCTTCCGCCATCGACATGCAAACAGTAGTACTGGTCGCCCCGGCGCGTGACGGCGGCGACATGCTCGCCAGTCTTGCCAAACGTCACCATGCCGCCATTAATGGAAATTGGGCCGACATTGGCGCCATTTCTTGCCACCAGTCGAGCAGTATCCACGCCATTACTTCCACCCCCATCGTCGTTACCCACTTCATCCTCGCCCAATTCGAACTTCAGGCTGTGGGACCCCAGGGTGAGCACATCGCCATCGCTGAGCGGCGCCATCGTCACCTGGTCGGAATTGACGAACGTGTGGTTGGTGCTCTTGAGATCCTCGATAAAATACTCATTGGCGACCTTGACGACCCGGGAATGAAACCCGCTGACCGACATGCAGTCGATATGGATATCGTTGTCTTCATGCCTGCCGATCGTGACGACATCGGTTTCAAGAGGAAATGTATCCACGATTTCGCCATCCGTGGAGAGGATCAGTTGCGCCATGTCGGATAACCCTGTGTGTAAGGAATTGTTGACGTATTGATAATATACTTCTCGCGCTCAAGAATACCCCATCCAGGGCGCGCATCTTTTCGCCGATAGCGGCGTTGCAAAAACTTGACGTAGCCCCACTATGCCTGCGTTTTTGCGCCTTGCTCTCGACGAAAATCCACACGCCCTGAATGGGGTATTCTTGAGCGCGAGAAGTATATACTTCTCGCGCTCAAGAATACCCCATCCAGGGCACGCGTCTTTTAGCCGATAGCGGCGTTGCAAAAACTTGACGTAGCCCCACTATGCCTGCGTTTTTGCGCCTTGCTCTCGACGAAAATCCACGCACCCTGAACGGGGTATTCTTGGGCGCGAGAAGTATACACTTCTGGTTGATTATATACTTCCAGCGACCAGGAGACATTACACCTGTTGCATTCACCGCATTGCCGTCAGCCCCGCGCCAAACCACTCACGTTATTCCCGGCGCGGCTGACCGTATTGAACCAGTCCGGCGCGGCGGGGCGCTAACTACTGGTTCACAAAGTAGCCAGAAACTTTCTCGTACCAGGTCTTGGGCGGCGCGGGGAAAGGCTCCAGCACCCGCGCCAGCACCACGGAAACGTTGTCCCGCCCGCCAGCGGCGATCGCCCGGTCGACCAGCCCATCCGCGATGGTCTGCAGATCGGGGCCATCCTGCTCGAAGGCATCGAGAATTTCCTGGTCGTCGATCATGTCGTTCAACCCGTCCGAGCACAGCAGATAGGTATCGCCAACCTCGGCCACATTCTCCTGAACGTCGATCAGGACCTCGCTTTCCACGCCCAACGCGCGCGTAACCAGGTTCTTGTTGAGACTTTCCCGGGCCTCTTCCTCGCTATAGAGCCCCCGATCGACCAACTCCTGCAGCAGCGTATGATCGCGGGTTACGGTGTCCAGCCGCCCCTGCCGAAGCCGGTACATACGGGAATCGCCGACATGGGCGACCGCGACGCGATTGTCATAGAACAGGGCCAGAACAATCGTTGTGCCCATTCCGCGAAACTGCGGCTGGGCCTCCGAAGCCGCGAGAATCTCCCGGTTGGCCCGCAGAATCGCCTCGCGGGCCACGACCGCCTCCATGCCGACGCCCGTCTGTTTGTCCCGCGTTCCGCAGCGCACGGCGGGAAGATGTTCATGCAAGTGATTGAGAATGGTGTTGACCGCGATCGCGCTGGCCACTTCGCCGCCATGATACCCCCCCATGCCATCCGCCAGAATGATGGCGCCCAGTTCGACCTCCTCGCCGATCTTGTCTTCGTTGTGCTCCCTGATCTTGCCGGGATCGGTTTTTCCAGCGATTTCGAGTTTACCGGCTAAATCCATGATGAGCGTCGCCTGTAGGAATAGAAACCGGGAATCCGCCCGGCAGGGACTCGCGCCGAGTCCTTTCTGTATCGCGCGTGGATATTACTATGAATCCCCGGAGAGTTGACAGCGCTCACGGCGAACCCGACGAAATCCCGCAACGCCAACAATCGTCAATAGCCAGACCAGGCCAACAGCTCCTGTCGCGGAACGGGACCGGTCGCGAACCGGCGGCACGGGGTCGGGCTTCTTGGCGTCATCGCTGATGATGGTGATGGTAGCTCGAGCCGGACGGGTGAAGAAAACCGGCGAGGCGCTGACTCCCTTGTCGTACAGTTCGAAAGTCAGCGTCTCATCCGGTTCGAACAGGTCATCGTCCAGAACAGTCAGCGTAACCAGTTTCGCCGCCTCTCCCGGCTCGAAGGTGATGCTATGATCCAGTTTCTCATAGTCCTTGCCTGCAATTGCCGTATCATCGACAGTCTTGTAGCCAATGGTCGCGCCCTGGTCCGTTGGGCCAGTGCGAACAATCACGATTGACAGCGTATTGTTTTTCGTCCTCTGGTTCTCGCCATCCAACGAACCCTGATTGTTGGGCGCGTCATCGCGCACTTTTTCGATGACGGAGTAGCGGGGATGGTCAAGCCGGAACTCGCCATAGGCTACCGCGTCATCATCAACAATAGTCAGATTGGCGCGGGCAAACTCCCCAGGGTCGGCCTCGCCTTCGGGATTCAGCAGACCCAGCGCCACGGTTTCATTTGGCGGAATTTCCTTATTGGTATCGTCCAGGATCTTCACCTTGAACGATTTTGCCCCCACCTCGCCATCGCCCCACCGCAGCGTCGACGGCGTCATTTCATAGTCGAATCCGGGAGCAGCCGTCCCGGCTCCCAAATCAACGACATCGACCGACGCGCTTCCATCGCTGCCCCCGGTTCGCTCGACCGTGAAGGCCATTTCGCCCGCGCTCTCGCTGGCCAAGAAGCTGACAGCAGCGAAATTCAGCACCCCGCCCCGCAAGGGAGCCGCGCCGCTTTCATAGGCGCCAGCGTCACAAAAGCCATCGGAGATGTCGCGTTTAAAAGCGCGCTGGTCACCAATAGGACAAGCCGCCGCGGGGACATGGTTGATGGCCTTGCTACCGGGGTCAATCGCGGTTGTCAGCGTGGGCCCGCCGTTATCCGCCAGTTGGCGCACTGTTTCGTCCGCGGCGCCTTCGAGATCGCCAGAGGCCGTCAAATGGCAACTTTTATCAGAGGCCACATTGTTGCCGTTAGAGGCAACCGATCCAGCGCACAGCACATTTTTCTCGGCGGTGGTGACTATGACCGAGTTTCCAACGAGTATGCGCCCATTTTTACCCACGAGCCCGGCCGCCGTCCCATCGGAACTCACGTTTCCCGCGATCGTGGCATTGATAATCGTCAGCGTCGGGGACGCGTCGCCGGGATTGAAATAAATGGCCCCCTCGGCTCCGGGAATCTGCTTGTTTTCAAGATCGAATTCAATCGAACGATTCAGCACGATGGTCGAATTCTCGATAACATTGTTGTCGCCCGAGGCCGCTATCCCCGCGCCGGTAAACGCCTGGTTCTCGGAAATCAGATTGGCCAGCAACCGAACGCCGCCCGCGGCATACAGGCCGCCACCCGTTCCATTGGTTTTATCCAGCACGATGTTGCCGTGAACCGCGCTTTGTTTAAGCACGGTCTTGGCGCTGGCGTTCTCGAAATACAAACCGCCCCCGAGCAATCCGGCTTTGTTGCTGGCGACATCCAGCCGCCGTAACTCGGCTTCGGCTTTGCTGGCGACATAGATAGCGCCCCCCGCCCTTTCCGCGCTGTTTCCCGTAAGGCCCACCCCTTCGACAACGGCATGCCCGGCCGCCAGATACAATGCGCCGCCATCGCCTACTTTCGCGGATGCCGGATCCTGCGCCCCAGCGCGTCCCGCGCTGTTATTGCTGAAACTCACGTCCGCGGAGATAAACAACAGCCCAGAAGAATGGATAGCGCCGCCGAGCACGCAGTGATTGCCCACAAACTGGCTGGAGCGAATCGTCAGCTCTCCTTCGTTTTGCTGAATCGCCCCGCCAAGGCCCTGGCTCGCGCGGGCGGAATTGGATGTATTCGCCTGAAAAGTTGAACCGCTAATCTCGACAATGCTGTGATCCGCCAGAAGCGCGGCGCCGCCGGTGCGTATCGAATTGTTCTCGAAACGGGAATCGCTGATGGTCGCGCGCCCGTCCACTATGGAAACCGCCCTGCCATTGCTTATGAAGCGACTGTTATTGATGGTCAA
>DRPO01000612.1 GCA_011330835.1 Gammaproteobacteria bacterium
CTCCACCGCGCGCAGGGCGATGACGTAGTCGTAGCGGCGTCCGTCCCCGGTCACTCCCACGGATCGCACCGGCAGGAAGACCGCGAAGGCCTGGGAGACCTTGTCGTAGTAGCCTTGGTTGCGCAGCTCTTCGATGAAGATGGCGTCGGCGCGGCGTAGCAGATCGGCAAAGGTTTTTTTTACTTCACCCAGGATGCGTACTCCCAGCCCCGGACCCGGGAACGGGTGGCGGTAGACCATTTCGGAGGGCAGGCCGAGTTCCAGCCCGATCTTGCGCACTTCGTCCTTGAACAGTTCGCGCAGGGGTTCGACCAGGTCGAGCGCCATATCGTCGGGCAGGCCGCCGACGTTGTGATGGGATTTGATGACCTTGGCCTTGCCGGTCTTGCCGCCGGCGGATTCGATGACGTCAGGGTAGATGGTGCCCTGGGCGAGCCATTTGGCGGTACTGAGCTTGCGCGATTCTTCTTCGAAGATGCGGATGAACAGGTTGCCGATGATCTTGCGTTTCTTTTCCGGGTCGGTTTCGCCGGCCAGCGCGTCGAGGAAGCGGTCTTCGGCGTCGACGCGGATGACGCGCACGCCCATGTGCTCGGCGAAGGTCGCCATGACCTGGTCGCCTTCGCCGTGGCGCAGCAGGCCGTTGTCGACGAAGACGCAGGTCAACTGGTCGCCGATGGCGCGGTGCAGCAGGGCGGCGACGACGGAGGAATCCACGCCGCCGGAGAGGCCAAGGATGACTTCGTCCTGGCCAACCTGTTCGCGGATCTTGCGGATGCTGTCGTCGATGATGTTGCCCGGTCGCCACAGGGCCTGACAGCCGCAGATTTCGCGCACGAAGCGTTCGAGTATCCGACCGCCCTGGCGGGTGTGGGTGACTTCGGGGTGGAATTGCACGCCGTAGAACCGGCGGGATTGGTCGGCCATGCCGGCGATCGGCGCGTTGTCGGTGCTGGCCATGACGATGAAGCCTTCCGGCATTTCGATGACGCGGTCGCCGTGGGACATCCAGACATCGAGCAGGCCGTAACCTTCGGGCGAGGTTTCGTCTTCGATATCGACCAGCAGGCGGGTATGGCCGCGGGCGCGCACCCGGGCGTAGCCGTATTCGTGGTGATCGGCGTTTTCGACCTTGCCGCCGAGTTGCGCGGCCATCGTCTGCATGCCGTAGCAGATGCCGAGCACCGGGACGCCCAGCGAAAACACGGCCTCCGGCGCGACCGGCGACTCGCCTTCGATGACCGATTCCGGGCCGCCGGACAGCACGATGCCGCCGGGCTGGAAATCGCGCGCGTCCTGGTCGCTCATGTCCCAGGGGTGGATCTCGCAGTAGACGCCGATTTCGCGAATCCGGCGCGCGATCAACTGGGTGTATTGGGAGCCGAAATCAACAATCAGAATCCGATCCGCGTGGATGTCCGCCTGGCTCATCAATCGACCCGATAGTTGGGCGCTTCCTTGGTGATGCTGACATCATGGACGTGGCTCTCGCGCATGCCGGCGGAGGTGACGCGGACAAATTCCGGCTTGCTCCGCATCTCTTCGATGTTGGCGGCGCCAACGTAGCCCATGCTGGCGCGGATGCCGCCGATGAGCTGGTGGATGATCGCCGACAGCGGCCCCTTGTAGGGCACGCGCCCCTCGATGCCTTCCGGCACCAGCTTGTCGGCGCTGCCCTCGTTTTCCTGGAAGTAGCGGTCGCTGGAGCCCTCGGCCATCGCCCCCAGAGAGCCCATGCCGCGATAGGATTTGTACGAGCGGCCCTGATACAGCTCGATCTCGCCCGGCGCCTCCTCGGTGCCGGCGAACATGCTGCCCAGCATGATCGAATACGCCCCGGCCACCAGCGCCTTGGCCGCGTCGCCGGAGAACCGCACC
>DRPO01000613.1 GCA_011330835.1 Gammaproteobacteria bacterium
AAGGCGTTTGGTATTGCTCTTGAGGTCTTCGTTTACCAGGTCAGTGATAGGGTGGCGGGTTTTGCGCCCTGATGCCTCGTACTTCTTTTCTGGTTCCTGGCGCTGAGCGCGAGTGACTTTGCTCGCCCTGCCTCCGGGGCCGTTGATGGAGCGCCGTTGCTGGCGCAAGGATGCTGGCGCACCCGCGACCGGTCAGAACGCATCCCAGTCGTCGCCCACGGCTTTTTTCATCGGCGCGGGAGCGGGTTGGGACGCGGCGGGGCCGGGAAGCGCGGCTGGAGCGGGGGTCGATAATTTCACGCGATGCGACTCGGGCGCGCGCGAGAGGGTGAAGAAGCTGACCAGACGGTCCATTTCCTGAACCTTCTGGCTGAGCGCGCTGGAGGCTCGCGAGGTTTTCTGCGCCAGGGCGGTATTTTGCTGGGTGACTTGATCCAGCTGGTTCATGGACTGGTTGACCAGTTCGATGCCGATGGCCTGTTCCTGTCCGGCGGCGGCGATCTCGGAGATGATTTGCACGACGCGTTTGACTTCGTCCACGATGCTGTCCAGCGTTTCGCCCGATTCGTTGACCAGCGAGGTGCCGGCTTCGACCTTGCGGGCGCTGTCGCTAATGAGATCCTTGATTTCCTTGGCGGCTTCGGCGCTACGACCGGCGAGGTCGCGGACTTCGGTGGCGACGACCGCGAAGCCCTTGCCCTGTTCGCCGGCGTGGGCGGCCTCGACCGAGGCGTTCAGCGCCAGCAGGTTGGTCTGGAACGCGATCTCGTCGATGACGCTGATGATTTCGGCGATTTTGTTGCTAGAGGCGGTGATATCGCTCATGGCCTGGACGGCGCGCTTGACGACCTCGCCCCCCTGCTCGGCGATCTTGCGGGCGCTGCTGGCCAGTTGATCAGCGTCGCGGGCGTTGTCGGCGTTGTTTTTTACCGTGCCGGTAATCTCTTCCATGCTGGCGGCGGTCTGTTCCAGGGCGGTGGCCTGCTGCTCGGTGCGCGCCGAGAGATCGGTGTTGCCCTGGTTGATCTCGTTGGCGGTATGATGGATGACGTCGCCGGCCGCGCGCAGCTTGGTGATGATTTCTTCCAGGTTCGCCATCGTGGTGTTGACGTCCTGCTTCACCTTGCCGAAGGTCCCGTGGTATTCGTTGGTGATCGGTTGGGTCAGGTCGCCTTTCGCCATGTGCGCCATCGCGGTGGCGATGTCTTCGAAACCTTGTGCGATCACGTCGATCAGGGCGTTGATGTTCTCGGCCAGGGAGCGATAGAAACCCTGCTTGGATTCCAGGCTGATGCGTTGCGTCAAATCGCCGGTCTTGGCGGCGGCTACGATGCTGTCGATCTCGTGTTCGACCGCCTGCTCGTCCGTGATGTCGAGCCATTGCGTGACGCGTCCCTGGTAGACGTGATCCTCGTTATAGACCGGGCTGGTGATCACTTTGAGCTGGCGGTCCCAAGCCTTGAGTTCCGAAGTGCGCGGCGCGGTCAGCTGGGTACGGTAAGCCGCTTTGAGACGGTCGTCCGGCAGGAAGTCGGCCAGGCTGGTTCCGATCAACTGGTCGGCGGAGAAGCCAGGACGGCTCTGGCGCAGATTTTCTCCCAGACGGTTGAACAGGTCTCGGGCCGTGTTGTTCAGGTAGATCAGCTTGTTTCGATCATCCGAGACAGTGACAGGCGTCGAAACATTGTCTAGCGCGTACTGGATGCGCGCGCCTTCCAAAGCTTTAACGCGAGCGTCCACGACTTCGAAGCCGAGCTTGATCTGGGCCATCTTGAGCGCCTGCATCATGCGTCCGAACTCATCGTCGCGGTCGGTTTCCACCCAGTCGAAATAATGGCCTTCGGCCAGTTGGCGCATTTTCCGCTCGACGTATCCGAGTGGCGCGGTAATGTGGCGGGTCAGCAGCAGCCCGCCGACGAGGGTGAGCAGTCCGATCGCGCCGAGCACCGATGTTTCGACAAGGGGGGAGACGCCGAGAGCCAGCATCGCGGCAATCGCGCCGTAGGTGGATACGGTCACGAAAACAGCGCCCATCAGTAACCGGCGCACCGGGACGGTCTTGAGCCAAGCGCCGAATCCCGAGCGTTTCAGAGTGGCCTGTCCCGCATTGATCTCTCTGTAGAGACGATCCGCGGCGGAAATCTCTTCGCGGCTTGGCGCGGTGCGCACCGACATGTAACCGCTCAACCGACCATTCTCGAACAGCGGGGTGACGTTCGCCTTGACCCAGTAATAGTCGCCATTCTTGCATCGGTTCTTGACAATGCCGGTCCAGGGCTTGCCCCGCTGAACCGTTCGCCACAGGTCTTCGAACGCCGCCGGCGGCATATCCGGGTGGCGCACGATATTATGGGCCTTGCCGATCAGTTCAGCCTTGTTGAATCCGCTGATCTCCTCGAAGTCCTTGTTGCAGTCGGTGATTCGTCCCTTGAGGTCGGTCTGGGAGACAAGAATGCTTCCCTCGCGCATTGGGTGTTCGGTTTGGGTGACGGGCTGATTGTTTTTCATGGCAAGAATCCTTTGCAGTCGTGCGTCCTGTTCGTCTTCCGCTTGGCGCGCGGAATGTCGGTATCGGCGGGCTGGTCAGGGAACCCTGAGCGAGCCGCCGCAAGCATAGGCAAAGGAAATCGGCGAAGTCTGGTTGAGCATCACAGTTGTGGCGAGGAAGCCGGCGCGCGAGGCCGCCAGATTCCCGTGCGGTCTGATTGACCGTATGAACGCGCGTTTTCTCAGCAGGCGTCCTGATCGCAGCGTCGCCAGGTGCGAATGTGGTAGACGCTGGCGACCGGGAGGATGGCGACCAGGCCGTCGCCGGGCAGGCCGCTGTGGGCGGAGTCAACAATGTCTTCGGCGACTTCCTCCGCTCGCGCCTCCGCGATGAAGACCTCGAGCCTGACATGGGGTGGCCATCCAGTCGTTGCGGAAAAAAATCGGTGTAGTCGCCGTATTCCTTGGCATGACTGATGCTCATTCCCGGCACGCCCGCCTTTCGCAGGTGGGCTTCGATGGTTTTCGCCGCGGCGGGCGCGGTCGGATGGGGCCGTTCTGGCGGGTTGCGTCGACCGTCCCGCTCAGGATCGGGGATTGCTCGTAAACCGCTTGCGGGGTTTCAGCGTCAGGGTTTCGTCTTCCAGTCTTCCGGAGGTCATGGCCTCCACGGAGCTTTGGAATGTCAGCGAGCCGTAGGGCGTTCCGGAGCGCAGATGAGCTGTCAGAGTACTGGGGCCGAGGCGATCACGGTAGCCTCGGAACCATCGTTGGTAGGCGAGCGCGCGGCTCCCGCCGGTGGAGCCGAGGCGTTGGTAGGACGGTGATTCCTCGATCAGGGAAGAGAGTTCCCGTCGGGCGTGATGGCGGTAGCTGGACCAGGGATACATTTCCGGCGTCGTCGCCAGGCCCAGTTCGCGGGGTCGGTCCTCGATGCAGCTCAGGACATCGAGAAAGGCGTGTCCCTGCTCCACGGCGATGCACTGGTAGCGGCTCGACCACAGGGGACCCTTGCGCTTGCGTCGGGTGTTGAACCACTGGGTATAGCGGCAGTTCAGAATACGCATGCACTGGGTAATGCTTTGGGTGTTTGCCGGTACGAGCAGCAGGTTGATCTGGTTCAGCACCAGCGAATAGCCGTTGATCCGGCAGCCGGTCTTTTCCGCCGCCTCTCCCAGAAAGTGCAACCAGGATTTGTAGTCGTCCGCCGACAGAAAACCGTAGAGCCCCGGCTCGGTGCGGTGCGCGAGCAGATGCGGGTGATCGGGCAGATACAGTCTGGGTTTTCGGGCCATGTGTTCGGATTGTGGTTGTTCTGATTTAACCCGCATTTCTCACGGGATCGGGGAATGCGGGTTTATACCTCTTGCGTTCAAGAATACCCCATTCAGGCCGCGTAGATTTTCGTCGAGAGCAAGGCGTAAAAACGCAGGCATAGTGGGGCTATGGCAAACAGCTATCGGCGAAAAGATTCGTGGCCTGAAAGGGGTATTCTTGAGCGCGAGAAGTATAGTATTGGAGTCGCGAGCCGCGGGATAGTTTTCGGTC
>DRPO01000614.1 GCA_011330835.1 Gammaproteobacteria bacterium
CAATAACCACGACCAGTTCATTGCGGACGCCCAGGATATCTTCAAACTCATCGATCAGCGGACCCAGCACGAAACGGAAAGGCTCTACCCGTTGATCAGAAACCAGTTGGAGACCTGACTCGCATTTCTCACGGGATGCGGGCTGACGGGCTTCAGGGAAAAAGCACGGATCCAAAAGCCATCAAGGGATTGAAAAACATGGACAACGCCAAGGAAACGCCCGGGGAAGGCCCCGCCCTCCCCAGTGTAGGAAAAATCTATCGAGACGACGCCGACCAGAGCTTTGTCATTCTCAGCGCCAGACAGAACCAGCTCTTGATCGAATTCGCTGACGGTCGGGTCAAACGCATCTCCATGAACCAGTGGCTGGAAACAAGGCCGCGACCCGCAGTCTGCTAATCACCCCCAATCGCCCCGTACTTCTCGCGGGGCGCGCGGATTCTCGCCTGGCCCTTGATTACTCGGTGGGTTGCCTTCGTCGGAAAGACAATCCGCCTTGCTCGGTCGCGAAATCCGGTCAGAACGGCATAAACGATCGCATCATACCGATCATCGGCGTCGCCGTATGCGCCGCTTTGCCAATCGGGGCAACGGAGCGCGACATCGAGCCGACGCTGCGACTCATGACCGAGACATCGCGAGTCATGTAGGCCATGCTGTTGTTCATTGCGTTCATGGATCCGGTCATCCGCGACATGTTAGCCGTCATGTTACGGGAGTTCTGGGTCATCGAGGAAATATCGCCGCTCATCACCGCCATGTTTTTCGACATGTCGGCGACCGAATGCTGCATCGAGTAGGCGATATAAAAGAGGAAACTCAGACCAACCATGGCGATAACCGCCAGCGGGATGGAAAACCACTTGAGCATGCGCGTCTCGCGCACCTGCATGGCCTCGATCGCCTGGAGCTTTTTGTCCAGCATCCGTTCGCGCTCATCGAAATCCTGATGCAGTTGCTCGAAGATCTGCTCCAGCCGGGTCAGCGTTTCGGCGTGTTCCGGTTTTTTCCCGCGCACGGCCCTGACGCGCCGGACTATCCCCGCGATCCCGCCGAGAAAGCGCTTGGGTTGCTGGGCCTCCAGAGCAATGGGCTCATAGATTTCCGCCGCTCGCCGTAGATGCGCGACCGGAGATGATGGTCTCTCGACCGTAACCACCGCTCGCGAACCGGCATTATCCTTTCCCGCCTCGGTACGCCTATTGCCCGAACCACCAAAAATTCTTTTCATCATGCTATCCATCCCGACTGGGGCCTCGCTACCTGAGACAGGCGCCGACCCGGATAAGTTCGTCCAGAGGCGGCGCCTTGGACGAACCAAATATTAGAGGTTGTTAATATAAAACACGCCCCCTGGATTGTCACGCGAAAACCGTGACGAAATGCCAAATGCCCGGGCTGTCCGGTCATCGAGATCCCGTGGGGGTATTCTCGATCGCAAGAGGTATAGAATACGGCCTTCGAAAACGCCACAACCTGACTGGATCTGAAATCATGAAAATCGCCATCATCAGCGGAAGCCACCGAGTCAACGCCCAAAGCCTGAAAGTCTCTCGATACATCGAATCCGTACTGATGGAGCAGAAAATTTGCGATGAAACCTGGCTGTTCAGTCTATCCGGCAACCCGTTGCCGCTGTGGGATGAATCGGTATGGGAGGGCAGTGAAAAATGGAAGACGCTGCTTCAACCGCTGTCGACCGAACTGGAAAGCAGCGACGGCCTGGTTGTGGTCTCTCCGGAATGGCATGGGCAGGCGCCGGCGGGCCTGAAGAACTTCTTCCTGTTGTTTTCCGCGCTGCAACTCGGCCACAAGCCCGCCTTGCTGGTTGGCGTCTCGTCGGGGCCGGGCGGAGCCTACCCCATCGCCGAACTGCGCATGAGCAGCTACAAGAACAACCGGATCTGCTACATCCCGGAGCAGCTCATCATCCGCAATGTCGAATCCGTGCTCAACGACGACCCGACGCGGAACAATG
>DRPO01000615.1 GCA_011330835.1 Gammaproteobacteria bacterium
GAATTTCCTCGAGGAACTTTCGCGTCATTATATACTTCTCGCGCTCAAGAGGCCGCGCATCCTGAGGAAGCGGGACTTTAGTCCCACCCGTCAGAAGGCATGGCGAGGCCATGACTACTTTCAAACCACGTTGATCATCCACGAAAGGCCAAAGCGATCCTTGAGCATGCCGAAAGCCGGCGACCAGAAGGTTTTGCCGAGGGGCAGAATCACTTCTCCGCCTTCGAGCAGCGCATCGAACAGACGTTTTGCTTCCGCTTCATCCGGCGGCGAGATGGATAGCGAAACGCCGGCAAACTCCGGTTCGCCCGCGCATTCGCCATCCGACGCCATCAACAGGGATTCGCCAATGCGAAAGTTGGCGTGCATGATCTTATACCTCTCGCGACCAAGAATACCCCGTTCAGGGCGTGCGTCTTTTCGCCGATAGCTGCGTTGTAAAAACTTGACGTAGCGCCGCTATGCCTGCGTTTTTACGCCTTGCTCTCGACGAAAATCCACGCGCCCTGAACGGGGTATTCTTGGTCGCGAGAGGTATATCGCGAGGTACGTCTGGGCGCATGTCCGGATCCGGGGCGTCGCTATAGCGCATGAGCGCGGTGACCTCGGCATCGAGCGCGCGGGTATAGAAATCCAGCGCTTCTTCGCATCGACCGTTGAATAACAGATAGGGTTCGACTTTCATTGTTGCCGTCCTCTTTTGATGGAACCCTGATCATACGCCCGAACGAGGCGCGCCGTGATCATTTTGACGTGACGGCGTCGGCGACCTTCCTTGCCGTAACGGGGAAAACAAGGATCTCGCGCAGAGGAAAGATGGCGTTCAGTTGATCGACATATTGGCGTTCGTCCTTGCTGACCAGGACAACGACGCGGGTATCGGGCGCGTAACGCTGCATCGACATGAGCATGACATCGAGGTTGCTGATATTGACGCCGGCGTAGTTGTTGCTGTACCCGTAGCGGAATTCGGCGACGAGCGCGTCGGGGGGCTGTTGCTTGATCCGACTGATGGCCTTGCGGGTGGAACTGAAGATTTCCTCGCGAATCCCGCGCTGGTGGTATTCGGCGGTGACTACGGGGCAGGCCGGGGAGTCGATGATGGAATAGACCAGCATATCCGGAAACGCTATTTGCGAACGATGCCCCGCTCGCTGCTGTCGATGAAATCGAGGAAATAACGCACTTCGGGAAATTCTTCCGCCAGTTCCAGCGCGGCGTCCATGCCGGCCTGACGGTCGGCGCCCTTGACGAGCAGGCGAAAGCTTTGGTTGAGGGCGGAGATGGCTTCGCTGGAGAAGCCGCGCCGCTTGAGGCCTTCCTTGTTGATGCCGATGGCGCGGGCGTAGTTGCCGGCGGCGATGATATAGGGCGGTACGTCGCGATTGACCCAGGAGCCCATGCCGGTGAAGGCGTGGGCGCCGATGCGGCTGAACTGGTGGACGAGGGTGAAGCCGCTGAGGACGGCGTGATCCTCGACGTGGACGTGGCCAGCCAGAGAGGCGCCGTTGGAGAAGATGATGTGGTTGCCGATCACGCAGTCGTGGGCGATGTGGACGTAGGCCATGATGAGGTTGTCGTCGCCGATGAGGGTTTCGGCGTTGTCCGATTCGGTGCCCCGGTGAACGGTGCAGAATTCGCGGAAGCGGTTGCCGTTGCCGATGATCAGGCGGCTGGCTTCGCCGTGGTATTTGAGATCCTGCGGGTCTTCGCCGATGGAGCAGAACTGGTAGAAGCTGTTGTCGGCGCCGATGGTGGTGGGCCCCTTGATGACGACGTGCGGCCCGATTTGGGTGCGAGGGCCGATTTCGACGTTCGCGCCGATGATCGTGTAGGGGCCGACCGATACGTCCGGCGCGAGCCGGGCGGAGGGGTCGATGACTGCCGTCGGGTCGATCAAACCGGCGTCACCTGTTTGGCGCACATCAGTTCGGCGGAGGCGACGACCTTACCGTCGACCGAGGCAATGCCTTTTACCTTGGCCATGTTGCGCTTGCGCGAGAGCATCTCGACGGCGAGGCTGAGCTGGTCGCCGGGAAC
>DRPO01000616.1 GCA_011330835.1 Gammaproteobacteria bacterium
CATGGCCAACCTGTTGATCGGGGCCGATGGCGCGCGCTCGCGGGTGCGGGAAGTCGCCGGGTTCCAGACCGCCGAGACCGATTACGCCGAACGCGCCATCGTCGCGCTGGTGAAGATGGAAAGCCCCAACCAGTCGACCGCCTGGCAACGGTTTCTCGACAATGGCGTGCTGGCTCTGCTGCCAGTCGCCGACGGCGGCTTTTCCATCGTCTGGAGCGTGGTCGAGGCCGAAGCGGCGCGGCTCATGGCGCTGGACGATCAGGCCTTTTCTCGTGAGCTGACCGCCGCCTCCGATGGCCGACTCGGCAGAGTCGTGGAGCTGGGCCAGCGATTCGAATTCCCACTCACCGGCATGCAGGCCAAACCCCACATCAAGCCGCGCATCGCCCTGATCGGCGACGCCGCGCATCGGGTGCACCCGCTGGCTGGCCAGGGCGCCAACCTTGGATTCCTGGATGTCGCCGAACTGGCGGGCATCATCAATCCCGCCCGCCGAAGCCCCGGCGACTGGTTGTTGCTGCGCCGCTACCAGCGCGCCCGCGGCGGCGACAATCTGGCCATGCAAAAACTGATGGAAGGTTTCGACCGCCTGTTCGTCAACCGCAATCCGCTATTGGCCGCCTTGCGGGGTGTCGGCCTGACCACGGTCAACGCCCTGAAACCCGTGAAATACGAAATGATGCGTTTCGCTCTTGGGGAGCAACCCGGCGCGCCCGAGCTTGCTCGCCCCGCTGTCGATCGGCGGTAACAGAAGGCTGCGGTTCTGATTCTGGATCCCGGCCTTCGCCGGGATGATGGGGTGGGCGGCGCCCCCTTCGATGCGTGGCATAAAGAGAAGGGACAGAGCCCGCCAGGACGCCGATGCCCTCGCTGAGCGCCAGCATCCCTGCTGACGAAACGACCGTGACTTCTCAACCGGGCCCCATCGCCTCACCAACATCAGAAACGTCATCCCGGCGAACGCCGGGATCCAGATCCGCGGGCTTGTCTACCCGTTGAAGTCAGGCATCACATTGAGTGGGTCAGCGCCAAACGAAGCAAGCGCACGGGTCTATTGACAGGCGCTTGCCCAGAACGCTTGTTAGGCGAGGATGAGCGGTTTAAGATGCGCGGACTGGATGCGGTAGGGCTTGTCTGTCCTCCATTTCGTTCTTTCTTTTTTTATGGTGTGGAGTTTGCGCCGGGCCTTCTGGCGCGCCACGGGCTGTCCGGAACATTCCACGCAAACCAACCTTGAGGTGAGCCATGCCTGACACAGAGGTTTTGATTGACAAGACTTCTAACACGATCGGATTTTTTGGGGTTCGGATGAACTCTTCCCGGCTCAAGCTGTTGCTGGCTTCAGCGTTTCTGGGGTTGATTTTCGTCGCGGTGGCGGGCCATTTCGGGTTCTCCGACGGAAAATTGCTGCTGGTGGTTTCGGCGGTGATCGGCGGTTACATGGCGTTGAACATCGGGGCGAACGACGTGGCCAACAATGTCGGCCCGACCGTGGGCGCGCAGGCGGTAACGATGATCGGAGCGATTGTGATCGCCGCCATCTGCGAGGCGTCCGGAGCGTTGATCGCCGGGGGGGATGTGGTCGGCACCGTGAAAAAGGGGATTATCAATCCCGATCTGGTTGGCGACGCGCAGACGTTTATCTGGCTGATGATGGCCGCGCTGCTGGCCGCCGCGGCGTGGCTGAACATGGCGACCGCCGTGGGAGCGCCAGTGTCGACGACGCACTCCATTGTCGGCGGCGTGCTGGGCGCGGGAATCGCCGCCGGCGGCGCGGGAATCGCCAACTGGGACAAGATGGGCGCGATTGCCGCCAGCTGGGTGATTTCACCGGTGATGGGCGGGGTGATCGCCGCCGCTTTTCTCTATTTGATCAAGCGAACGATTACCTACCGCGCCGACAAGATCGCGGCGGCGAAACGCGTAGTACCGATACTGCTGGCGCTGATGATCTGGGCGTTTTCGGTGTACCTCATCATGAAGGGTTTTAAGAAGATCTGGAAGGTGGATCTTGGCGTCGCGATGCTGATTGGTCTGGTAGTGACGGTGGTCTTATTCGCGCTGGTTCGTCCACTGATTCACCGCAAGGCGGATCAGTTGGAAAACACCAAGGAATCCATCAGCGACCTGTTCACTCTTCCGCTGATCTTTTCCGCCGGCTTGCTGAGTTTCGCGCACGGCGCCAACGACGTGGCCAACGCCATCGGCCCACTGGCGGCGATTCACGATGCGGTGCTCAACGCCGAGATCGCCAAAAAGGCGGCGATACCCTTCTGGGTCATGCTGATTGGCGCGGGCGGGATCGTGGTCGGACTGGCGCTGTACGGCCCCAGACTGATCCGCACGGTGGGCCATGAAATCACCGAGATGGACAAGATCCGCGCCTTCAGCGTGGCCATGGCGGCGGCGATTACCGTGCTGGTCGCCAGCCAGCTCGGTCTGCCGGTCAGCTCCACCCACATTACCGTCGGCGCGGTGTTCGGCGTCGGCTTTCTGCGCGAATACCTCAAGCTCAATTTCGACTACCTGCGCGAAGAAATCACCCATTTTCATCGCAAAAAGAAGCGCTTGCGCGCGGAAGAATTCTTGTCCCGGTTCGACCACGCCTCCTTTCGCCAGCAGGGTGAAATGCTCAAGGAGCTGAAAAAGGGCGGGTTGAAAAAGACCTTCACCAAAAAGCAGCGCAAACAGATCAAAAAACAATACCGTCGTCAGCTGGTAAAACGCTCCGCTTTCGCCCGGATCATCGCCGCCTGGCTCATCACCGTACCATTCTCCGGAGTGATCGCCGCCTTGTTGTTCATGGCGGCGCGATCCATCTGGATGTGATGCTCACGCGCTGAAATCTCCGGCGGCATCCTCCCATACCGTAACCCACATTTCTCTCGCGACCAGGAAACCCCCTGCGTATCGCCCTGACACAGGGGGAGGGCGTTTGTTAGTCCTTGGGTTCCCGCCCCTTGCTGGTCCACTTGATTGCGCCGATGAGGATCGGCGCGCCGTCGGTGTCGAACCGGCTCAGCACTTCGCCAGTGAATAGCCTGCCGGCTTCGTTCAAGACCTCCTAGACCCGCTCCTCCTGTTCGAGCATTGAGCCCGACACGGGTAGTTCTAGCTGCAAGATGACCTTCTCCGGGGGGTGCTACCTTCTTTTAATGTGATGGGGTAGCCTCCAGCAGGGAAGCCGATGCCCCTAAGCGCCGGCATTGCCGCCGCCAACACAGCCAGAACATCTCTACCGGGCGTTGCCCACCATGAGCCGTCATCCCGGCAAACGCTGGGATCCAGATCAGTAGGCCTGATAAGCGCGAAGGCGCATCAGGCAATCGGAGGCGCCATAAGCAATGCCTTATCAGACCTACAGCTCTTACATC
>DRPO01000617.1 GCA_011330835.1 Gammaproteobacteria bacterium
CGATTAGGCGGGAACCAAGGGTATCGGCAACAGCGCAAACGCGAATATCAGTGCGAACGGCGTCTTTACCGCGTTCGATTCTGATGCTGAAAACTTGATGGATCCGGTGACTAATAGAAGCCTGGGTGTTGATGGATATCACCGGGATGATTTCCCGAACGATGATTACCTGTACTCGCGGCGCGATGATGACAACAACGCGACCGATGTGTTCGTGCATCATATCAATCTCGCGCCTGTCTTTGACGCAAAAGACCAGTATCACTGCAAGAACGCTGGCGCTCAGTTTTTCTACCTCTGGAATTGGTTGAACCACTATGATGACGGCGATCATCCCGGTGAGCGTGAAAACCTCCGCTTCGAGGTTCACTATGTTGAGAATCCTGGATTGTTCGGCGGTTTGCTGGATGTTGGCGGTCAGCCCAATGTGACATGGCCCTCTCAGACTCTGAGCTACCGCATCGCATTGGGTGAAAGCGGTTCATCCGAGGTCTGTCTGCAGTTGCATGACGACGGTTTGACGGCCCAGGGCGGTCATGATCTGGCGCGTCGATGCTTCACGGTTCATGTTGATCCCAATTGTGACGACGGAAATGGCGAAATCTTTGGCACCAACCTGTTCGAGTTCGATCATTTGGCGGCCAACAAGCTGGCGCTGAATATCCTTGATTTCGACAAGAGTTCGAGCAACGGCAATTCGCATGATGTGAAGGTCAAGGTCAGCAACAACGGCACGGAATCAGTCAAGAATGCTGAGTTGCACCTGGCGCTCCGTGGCGCGGACAAGGTGGTTGAGGCTGATCCACGCTGTGAGAGCGAAGGTGATGGCGCTACCGGTGAATATCTGTGTAAGTTCTCGGAGATTCCAGTTGGCGGGACTACGCTCAATTTCAAGGCTCTCGGTGTTGGCGAGATTACCGGAGCGGGTGGTTTTGAGCCAGCCAACGAAGAAGTTCCCGAGGTTGCGGGTACAAGCGCCGTTAATGGCGATAGCGGGTCTCAGGATTCGGTCTCCGGTGGTAGCAACGGTGGCGGTTCCCTGGGATGGCTGAGCCTGATCGCTCTGGGGCTGCTTGGAAGAAGGAAGCTTCGCAAGTAATCGCTCGGTGATCGAGTCCCGGAAGGGTCGGGTGCGGAGGCGCCCGGCGCTTTCCGGACATTTCGTAGCTTGCGCTGCGGAAAAGGTAGCCAGGGGTTTTGGGGAAATATAGACGCCTGGTTACGAAAACAATAGCGGATTTTAATCCGTTCAGGGAGATGGCAGCGGGGCCTTTTGGCCCCGCTTTTTTTTTGAGGACTGCGCGGGATTGGAGCTCTTTGTTGGAGATTTGCGGATGGTGGATGCGTCGGTTTGCGGAGCGTTCGCCCACGCTCGCGCCCACGGCGTGGAGTTCGTGCGGCGCGACCTGACCGAATGTTGCCCGGAACGTTGGGTGATGATACTACGCAAGTGCCTGTTTTTGCTTGCCAGGGGTTGATTGAAGTTTTATTTGAATCGGGGCTTTAGTTTCCGATCTC
>DRPO01000618.1 GCA_011330835.1 Gammaproteobacteria bacterium
CTGAACCTCCTTGGCGCGCGCGCTTATCCGGCGGAGCGCCCCGCCGGGGCGATCGCCGAAACGCTGGCTCCGGTTTCGGTCGAGGCTCGCCTGGTCATCGCGAGCGTGCGCAACGAAGGTTTCAACCGCGCGCTGGCGGATGAGTTGGCGAAGCGGGGCCTGGAGAGCGAGTTCCTGCGAACGGCGACATTGCCCGGATTTCGCCCGGCCTATCGACGCGTTGAGGAGTTTGGCGTCGACCGGGCGCTCAACCTGATCGGCGCGGCGCGGGACTATCCAGCGCCGTTGCTGGTGGCGTCGGCGGGCACGGCGGTGACTTTCGACTTGCTGGACAGCGCCGGCGCGCATCTCGGCGGCTGCATTTTTCCCGGCCTGGGGCTGTTGCGGCGAAGCCTGACGCGGGCTGCCGATGGCATCGCATCGGTGGATGTCGAGGGATCGCTGCTGGCCGATGGGACGGCCGCCGGCGCGGCGGGCGGCGTGATGGAAGGTTATTTGTCCGCCGTTGCCGGCATCATCGGCGAAATGGTCGACAAAACGCCCGGCAACGTCACAATTTTACTCACCGGGGGCGACGCGCCGCTGATTCACGCGCATTTGCCGCTTCCCTCACGGGTCGATTCTCTCTTACTATTCAAGGGAATGGACATCGTCAGCCAGAGAAGGGCATGAGAAACGTCATACTTTTACTGTTAGCGGCCAATATCCTGTTTTTTCTCTGGCCGAAGGAGAACCAGGAGCCTCGCGGGCCGCTGACCCGTGGGCAGGGCAATCTCCCGTTGCTGATCCAGTTGGTGGAAATCGACGAGCGGCCACAGCCCCAATCGCTGGTTCCCGAAAAGTTCGTGCCGGTGGTCTACGAGCCGCCGACAAGGGTCCGGGTGGCTGTTCCCAAACCCGAGAAGGCGCGCGTCAAGGCGCCGATGCCGCCGGCGGCGCTGGCGCGGAACAAGTCCCCCGCTGAACCGTCATCCCCGGTCGTGGTCGCCGAACAGTCAGCGTCCGGCAAGCCGGCGCCCGATCGCCGCCGGGTCGTCGAGACGCGGGCGCTGAGTTGCTATACCCTGGGGCCTTTCGATGATCGCAAATCCGCGCAAAAGGCGGCGGCGCAATTGCGAAGCATCGGCGCGACGGCGTCGGTTCGGGTCTCGACCGAACGGCGAATTCGCGGTTACTGGGTCTATCTGCCCTCGTCGGGGAGCCGGGAGGCCGCGCTCAAACGCGCCGAATCGCTGGCGGCCAAGGGCTTTTCCGACTATTTCGTGGTGGCCGATGGCGCGCATGACAACGCCATTTCGCTGGGCCTGTTTTCGCTCAAGAAAGGCTCCGAGCGGCGCGTGGCGCAACTCAAGTCCATGGGGTTCCAGCCCAGGGTGGAAGTGCGTTTCACCAACCTCAACGTATTCTGGCTGGACTACGAGATCGACCGCGACATCGACTGGCCCGCGTTCATCAAGGAGAAATTTCCGAATGATCGGATCGACCAGCTCAAACGCTCCTGCGCCTGATTGCGCTTCCGGGATCGCTGAAGTATTATTCGCGCCCACTCGACATTTGCCGGCGTAGCTCAGTTGGTAGAGCAACTGACTTGTAATCAGTAGGTCCGGGGTTCGACTCCTCGTGCCGGCACCATATTCACAAGGCCTGGCGCATTGCGCCGGGCCTTCGTTGTTCTCAGCCCGGAATGATGAGACCGTTCAACGTTGCTCCCGTCATTCCCGCGAACGCGGGAATCCATCGCCATGGTTTGAATTCCGGGTCTTCGCTGCACTCGGTCCGGAATGACGAGGCCGTTCAATGTTGTTCC
>DRPO01000619.1 GCA_011330835.1 Gammaproteobacteria bacterium
ACGATCGCGACAAGGCCAACGCCGTTCTGAAGGAACTGCTCGACGCCCCGTCCGCGCCTCGGGATGAAACCCGACACGCCTGGGCGTTGCTGCAAATCGCCCAGCAACGCTGGAACGACGCCCGGCAAGCCCTCGAAGCCATCCCCGAAGAACGCCGAACGCCTGAACAACAGCGTCTGCTGACGCTGGCCGCGGGCCAGTGGCAATACCAGCGGGCGTTGAACGCGCTGAGCCGGAGCGAGCGCGAGACAGCCTCGACCCTGGCCGCCAGCATGAAACCGCTGGCCACCCGATCGCCGCTGATCGCCCTGCTCCACGCCGACCTGCTGCTCAGACTCGGCGACCGGAAACAGGCGCTCGACGAGGCCCGCGACGCCGTCGCCCAACTGGAGGAATCCGATACCGGGATGCGGCTCAAATACGCCGACATGCTGCGGCGCGCCGAGCAATGGGAGGCGCTCGACGCCCTGCTGTCGAAACTGGATCAGTCGCCGTGGCTCGATGGCGAACAACAGAAAACCATTCGCCAGATTCGGCTGGGCGCCGCCTTGACGCAGTCCCGTCAATGGCTGGCGCGTCAACAGCCCGCCAGATCGCTGGCCGTACTGACGCCGCTCGCCGGGGACTTCAACAACACGATCGATTTCCAGATGGCGCTGGCCGCCAGCCGCCAGGCGCTGGGACAACCGGCCAAAGCCCTGTCGCTCTATCAGACCGTGCTGAAACGCCAACCGGACAATCTCGACGCGGCGTCAGGCGCCTACGGCGCGGCGCTGACCCTGCGCGACTACCGGACAGCGGAAACCATCACGCGGAACGCCCTGCGACAACGCCCGGATGAGCCCCGGCTGCTGCTGCAACAGGCCCGACTGGATCTGATGCGCGGCGACAAGGCCGATGCGCGCCAACGCCTGCGAACCGCCATCGACCAACTCGACCACGCCTCGGCCTCCGATCGCGCGCTCTCGACAACAGGCCATACCCTGCTGGCCCAGGCCAGCGGCGAGCCTCTGCCAACCGTCGGCGCGGGACTGGCCTTTCGCAGCCGAGGCGAGCAAGACGGACTCGACAAGCTGGAAGAGCAAGTGCTGCCACTGGGCGGGACGCTGGCGCTGAACGACCGGATCCGCCTGGCGATCGACCTCGATTACCTGCGGCTCGACGCCGGCCCGTTGCCCGCGTCGCAGGCGGACCGCTACGGCAGTCTGATCCTCGGCAACGCCACAAACCCCGGCGCGGTCCTCCGCTCCGTGGAAGGCCCTCGCGCCGGCCTGGCGCTGTCCTCCGACCACTGGCGAGCCGACCTGAGCGTCCTGCCCGACGACTTCCCGGTCCGGCAGCTCTCGGGCGGCCTGACCTGGGAGCATCGGGACTATGGCTATTCGCTGGTCGCCTCGCTGTTCCATCGCCCGGTGCGCGAATCCCTGCTCGCCTACGCCGGCGCGACCGACCCCGCGACGGGTCTCGACTGGGGCGGCGTCGCGCGCAGCGGCGCCTCGATCAGCTACACCCTGCCCACCGACGGCGCAACCCTCTATTCCCGGCTTCGTCTGGATACGGTGCGCGGCAAACGGACGCCCGACAACAGCGAAATCGCCCTCGACGGCAGTCTGCGCTGGCCGCTGATCGATCGGGATCACGAAAAAGCCAGCCTTGGCGTGCAGGTGGCGTTCCGCGATTTCCAACGCAACCTCGGCGAGTTTACGCTGGGACATGGCGGCTACTTCAGCCCAAGCAACTACCTCGCCCTGAGCCTGCCCGCGAGCTATGAAAAGACCGAAGGAAAACTGGGCTATCGACTCGAAGGCTCCATCGGTTTGCAACGCTATCGGCGGAACCCGAGCCCGGCGTTTCCCGGACATACGGGACTACAACAGCAGTTGAACGCAGTCGCCAGCGGGGACAGCAACATCAACACGCGCACCGCCCTAGCGGAAAACAATTCAGCGGTCTATACTCTCGGCGGTGAAATTGGTTATTCTCCAGACAAACGGCTGTTCCTTGGAGTGTGGGCG
The DNA here is from genome assembly GCA_011330835.1 of Gammaproteobacteria bacterium. GTDB lineage: Bacteria > Pseudomonadota > Gammaproteobacteria > UWMA-0217 > UWMA-0217 > HyVt-560. Next base: position 2,016 of record DRPO01000619.1, read on the forward strand.
TCGTTGAACAAGACCGATAATTTTAAAGAATCCGCGGGAGGCGTTTTTCTGCGATACCTCTGGAACCCGGCATCGCTGGAAAAAACGCTTCCCGCGACAAAGTTCGAGCCTCCGGAGGTTTGGTAATGCCATTCAAAAAAACAACCGCCCTCGCCATCGTCATCGTGGGCGTCCCGCTGGCCCTGCAGGGTTATCAGCTAGACCAGGAACAAACCGACGCGCCGCGATTCCAGGCCCAAACCGCCGGGCGCGTCATCACCTCGACACACCCCGTCCAACCCCGTTTCGAACTGCTGCGTCCCCGAACGCCGACCCGGCCCACGCCGGTCAACGCCAACCGGACCTTGCAACTCCCGCTCGCGACCTACCGCCAACCGCCAGCCTCGGTGCTTTTCTGACGCAACCGGTCGCCACGAACTCATCCTCCCACGGAAAAGCCGGGGGAACGCCGGCGTCCCCGCCGGCAGAGGCGCTTTGAGCATTCCGCGGAGGTTGTTGTTTTCCGGTAAGCCAAGTTGCGTGGCGGATTTCGCGCCCCATGTATTTTCAAACACCTTTGCCGGCAGGATGCCGGCGTTCCCAGCCCCCCCTGGGAGCGCCGGCGTCCCGCCGGCACAACCGGCAATGTCGGGCTCGGCCCGACGAGCCGAAAGCGCTCTTCCTCCCCTTCGCCCGCCCCGCCTCGCCAGCGCGCCATGATCCAGAAAAGAAGTCTACGTGTTATCGGGGCGCGAAACCCGCCACAAAACCGGCTTACCGGGAAACAATGATAGCTTCAACGAAATACCCAACGCCTTCTGCCGGCAAGGGATGCCGGCGCTCCCAATCGGGCGCCCCCTTCGGAGAGCGCCCTGAATGAGGCATTCCTGGCCGCAACAGGTATAATTCCCACCATACGCAACCCCCTCAACGCATCAATACAACTGCCCCATGACTTCTTCCACCGACAACAACATCCTGATTGGCAAGGGTGAAAAAAAGGTATATCTCAATCCCCGTTTCGCCAACCGCCACGGTTTGATCGCCGGAGCGACCGGCACAGGAAAAACCGTCTCGCTGCAAGTGCTGGCGGAGGGCTTTTCGCGGCTGGGCGTGCCGGTGTTCATGGCGGACGTGAAAGGCGATCTGACCGGCATCAGCCAGCCGGGGTCGCCCCATCCGAAGATCGAGGAACGGATCGAGAAGATCGGCATCGATGACTATGCTTTCGAGGGCTTCCCGACCGTGCTGTGGGATCTGCTGGGCGAACAGGGACACCCGGTGCGCGCCACCATCTCCGACATGGGGCCGCTGCTGCTGTCGCGACTGCTCGACCTCAACGACACCCAGGAAGGCGTGGTCAACATCGCCTTCCGTTTCGCCGACGACGAAGGGTTGCTGATGCTCGATCTGGACGATCTGCGCACCACGCTCAAGTACATCGGCGAAAACCGCAAGACCTTCCAGAACGAGTACGGCAACATCAGCCCCGCGTCGATCGGCGCGATCCAGCGACGCCTGCTGGTGTTGGAGGAACAGGGCGCGGACAAGTTCTTCGGCGAGCCGGCGCTGGATCTGTGGGATTTCATGCGCACCGGCAACAAGGGCCATGGCCAAATCAACATCCTGATGGCCGACCAGTTGATGACCTCACCCCGACTCTACGCCACCTTCCTGCTGTGGCTGATGTCGGAACTGTTCGAGGATCTCCCCGAAGTGGGCGATCTCGACAAGCCCCGGCTGGTCTTCTTTTTCGACGAAGCCCACCTGCTGTTCGACGACGCGCCCAAGGCCCTGGTCGAAAAAGTCGAGCAAGTCGTCAAACTGGTGCGCTCCAAGGGCGTCGGCATCTACTTCATCACCCAAAACCCGCTCGACATCCCCGACGAAGTGCTGGGACAGCTCGGCAACCGCATCCAGCACGCGCTGCGCGCCTTCACGCCGAGAGACCAACGCGCGGTCAAGGCCGCCGCCCAGACCTTCCGCGAAAACCCCAACCTCGACACCGTGGAAACCATCACCAACCTCGGCGTCGGCGAAGCCCTGGTCTCGATGCTCGAAGACGGCGGCGTCCCCGGCATCGTGGAACGCACCCTGATCCGCCCGCCCGCCTCGCGCATCGGCCCCGCCACCGACCCGGAACGCGCCGAACTGCTGCGCAAGAGTCCGCTGGCCGGTCGCTACGACAATCCCATCGATCGCGAATCGGCGCATGAAATTCTCAAAGAGCGCGCCGAAAAAGCCGCCCGGGAAGCCGAAGAAGCCGCCGCCCGCATGGCGGAGGAAAAACAGCGTCAACGCATGGCCCGATCCGGAAGACGGCGCCAGAGCGTCGGCGAAGCCATGGCCAAAAGCATCGCCCGCTCCATCGGCAGCCAACTCGGACGACGCATCGTACGCGGCATCCTGGGCTCCATCTTCCGAGGCCGCTGAACCGCGTGAGCCTGCTCGACCCCCGCATTGGCGCCCTGCTCGACCGCATCGAAGCCCTGCTCGATCGCGGCGAGCGACTCCTGCCCGCGCCGCCGGAAACCAGCTGGAACGCCATCGCCTGGCGCTGGCGCGAAGGCCGCCTCCAGCCCATCCGGCATATCGACGGCATCCACCCCCGCGACCTGCTGCACATCGAACGCCAGAAAAAAGCGCTGATCGCCAACACCGTCAACTTCCTCTCCGACCTGCCCGCCAACCACGCCCTGCTCTGGGGATCGCGCGGCGCCGGCAAATCCTCGCTCATCAAGGCCCTGCTGCAAGCCTTCGCCGAAGACGGCCTGCGCCTGATCGAAGTCGACAAACACGACCTCGTCCAGATGCCGGACATCATCCGCCCCCTGCACGAACGCCCCGAACGCTTCCTGCTGTTCTGCGACGACCTCTCCTTCGAGGAAAGCGACGCCGGCTACAAATCGCTCAAGGCCGCCATCGACGGCTCCATCGAGAAAACGCCCCCCAACGTCCTGATCTACGCCACCTCCAACCGCCGCCACCTGCTCCCGGAACAACAACGGGACAACCTCGAAGCGCGGATGGTGGACGGCGAAATCCACCACGGCGACGCCGTGGAAGAAAAAATCTCCCTCTCCGAGCGTTTTGGCCTGTGGTTATCCTTCCACCCCTTCAACCAGGATCAGTATCTCGACATCGTCCGTTACTGGGCCAGCCAACTCGAAGTCAGCCTCGACGACGACCGCTGGCGGGAAGAAGCCCTGCGCTACGCCCTGCATCGCGGCTCCCGCAGCGGTCGAGTAGCGCGCCAGTTCGTGGGGCACTGGGCCTGTTCATAGTGACGAACGCCTCCGAAAGGGGGAGCGCCGGCATCGGAACCCGCCAGGATGCGCACGCAGCTCTCGTAATCGGTGCGCCCGGCCTCGGTCAGGCTCAGGCGGCGAGTGGCGCGGTTCAGCAAGCGAACCCCTGGGGCCTGTTCG
>DRPO01000620.1 GCA_011330835.1 Gammaproteobacteria bacterium
CCTTTCAGAGGGAACAGTCGGTATGTACCGACTGAGCGCGACAATATATGAAACTATGGAAAGTAATCGACGACCTCAAGAGCGATACCCAACGCCGTCGCCGGCAGGATGCCGGCGCTCCCAGGGCGCGAGAAGTATAAGCGCTCTCCAGGCGCGAACCCGTCTCAGGATGCATTTTCCCCATCAGATAGCTACCATTGCCCCCATGACGACGACACGACCAGGGAACCCCTCATGAAACCCCACGCCTCCATCGCCAGCCTCAGGGCGGCGCTGCAACAACGCATTCTGCTGCTCGACGGCGCTACCGGCACGATGATCCAGCGGCTCAAGCTGGAAGAGGCGGATTACCGGGGCGAGCGGTTCGCCGACTGGCCGTCGGATCTCAAGGGAAACAATGATTTGCTGGTGCTGACCCAGCCGGAGGCGATCACTGGCATTCACCGCCAGTATCTGGAGTCTGGCGCGGATCTGATCGAGACCAATACCTTCAACGCCACCCGCATCGCCATGGCGGACTACGGCATGGAGGATCTGTCCCGCGAGATCAACGTCGCGGCGGCGCGGCTGGCGCGGGCGGCGGCGGACGAGGCTTCGACGCCGGAGCGGCCCCGCTATGTCGCCGGCGTGCTCGGGCCGACCAACCGCACGGCGTCGATTTCGCCCGACGTCAACGATCCGGGCTTTCGCAACGTGACTTTCGACGAGCTGGTGGCGGCCTACCGCGAGTCCACCTTCGGGCTGCTGGAGGGCGGCGCGGACATCATTCTGATCGAGACGATTTTCGATACGCTCAACGCCAAGGCGGCGGTGTTCGCGGTACAGGGCGTGTTCGAGGAGCTGGGCGTCGAGCATCCGGTGATGATCTCCGGGACGATTACCGACCAGTCGGGGCGGACGCTGTCGGGCCAGACGACGGAGGCGTTCTACAATTCCCTGCGCCACGCCAATCCGCTGTCGATCGGCCTCAACTGCGAGCTGGGGCCCGACCTGTTGCGCCAGTATGTGGAAGAGCTTTCGCGGGTGGCCGATGTCTTCGTCTCCGCCCATCCGAACGCCGGCCTGCCCAATGAGTTTGGCGAATACGATCTCGGCGCCAAGGTCATGGCGGATCACATCCGCGAATGGGCCGAGGCCGGTTTTCTGAACATCGTGGGCGGCTGCTGCGGCACCACGCCAGAGCATATTCGCGCCATGGCCGAAGCGGTCGAGGGCGTTGCGCCGCGCCAGCCGGCCAATCCGCCGGTGGCTTGTCGGCTCTCCGGTCTGGAACCGCTCAACATCGAGGAGGATTCGCTGTTCGTCAATGTCGGCGAGCGCACCAATGTGACCGGCTCGGCGCGCTTCAAGCGGCTGATCAAGGAAGAGTCCTATGAAGAGGCGCTGGACGTGGCGTTGCAACAGGTCGAAAACGGCGCGCAGATCGTTGATGTCAACATGGACGAGGGCCTGCTCGACTCGGTCGCGGTGATGCCGCGTTTCCTCAACCTGATGGCGGCCGAGCCGGATATCGCCCGCGCGCCCGTCATGATCGACTCGTCCAAATGGGAAGTGATCGAAGCGGGGCTGAAATGCGTCCAGGGCAAGGCGGTGGTCAATTCGATCTCGCTCAAGGAGGGCGAGGAAAAATTCATCGCCCAGGCGCGTCTTGTGCGGCGCTATGGCGCGGCGGCCATCGTCATGGCGTTCGATGAAGAGGGGCAGGCCGACACCAAGGCCCGCAAGGTGGAAATCTGTACACGGGCCTACCGCATTCTGGTGGATCAAGTGGGATTCCCGCCGGAAGACATTATTTTCGATCCGAATATTTTCGCCGTCGCGACGGGCATCGAGGAGCATAACAACTACGGCGTCGATTTCATCGAGGCGACGCGCGAGATCAAGCAGACCCTGCCGCATGCCCTGGTCTCCGGCGGCGTCTCCAATGTGTCCTTCTCGTTTCGCGGCAACAACCCCGTCCGGGA
>DRPO01000621.1 GCA_011330835.1 Gammaproteobacteria bacterium
AAGCTTCTGATTAATAAGCATATGAAAAAGTCAAGACATTTTAAGCGCGATTGCCCTGGCGGTTTCCCGAAAATCGGTTGCCCAGCGCCGCTTCATGTGATACCTATCTCGAAACAGCGCCATGAATTGCCCGCAAATTGCTGACTCAACTACAAAACCCGCTGGTTTACCTGCCCCTGATAGCGGCCTTGCTGGGTTTGCTGGTCGGGGCGCTGATTACCTGGCTGCACGCTCAGCGCGAGATCCAGGCGCTCAACGTCGAGAAGGTGCGTCTCGAAACCCGGTTGCAGGGCGAGAAGAGCCGTTTCGACGCCCAGCTTGAGCAACTGCGCGACGCTCGCAAGACGCTGTCCCGCCAGTTCGCCGTGCTGTCGCGACAGGCGCTCAAGGACAACAGCAGTCTATTTCTCAAGATCGCCGGCGAAAATCTCAAGCGACATCAGGAGCGGGCCAGCGCCGAGCTGCGCGAAAAGGAGCAATCCATCGAGACGCTGGTGACGCCGATCCGCGAGCTGCTCGACCGAACCCGCGACGAGCTCCGGCAGATGGAAAAGGAGCGCAAGGAATCCTTTGGCTCGCTGTCCCGGCAGATCGAAACCCTGGCGCGTTCGGAGATCGACCTGCGGCGCGAAACCAGTCAGCTCGTCTCGGCGCTCAAGCGCCCCGATGTGCGCGGTCGCTGGGGAGAGATGACGCTCAAGCGGCTGGTCGAATTGGCCGGCATGGTCGAACACTGTGATTTCGACGAGCAAATCGCCACGACGGGCGATGACGACGCCGGTCTGCTGCGGCCCGACATGATCATTCGCATGCCGGGCCGGCGCGAGCTCATTATCGACGCCAAGACGCCGCTGGACGGCTATCTCGCCGCCATCGACGCCGACACCGACGAGCAGCGCCAGGCGGCCATGATGCGCCACGCTCGCAACCTGCGCGACCGCGTTCGCGCGCTGTCCAGCAAGGCCTACTGGGCCCAGTTTCGCAACAGTCCCGACTTCGTGATCCTGTTTCTGCCCGGCGACCCGTTTCTTGGCGGCGCGCTCGCCGAAGACAAGGATTTGATGGAATACGCCCTCCAGCGCAATATCATCCTCGCCACGCCCGCCAGCCTGATGGGCCTGCTGCGCAGCGTCGCCCATGGCTGGAAACAGATCGCCTTCAACGAGAATTCCGAAAGAATCCGCCAGACCGGCGAAGACCTCTATCGTCGCATCGCCATCCTCACCGAGCATTTCCAGCGCCTCGGCAAGAGCCTCAACGCCAGCGTCGATCACTACAACAAAACCCTTGGCTCGCTGGAGCGGCAACTGCTCCCGGGCGCGCGCCGCATGAGCGAGCTCGGCATCCGCTCCGCCAGGGAAGTCGCCGATATCGCGCCGCTGGAGCGAACCGCCCGGCCATCCCAGTCGTCGGAGCGGTGATGGCGCGATCGGCGTCATGGGTTGTCGGATTCAGACGCCGAGCAGGATTCGCGACGGGTTTTCCACCAGTTGCTTGATCGTCACCAGAAATTGCACGGCGGTCTTGCCATCGATCAGGCGGTGGTCGTAGGAGAGCGCGGCGTACATGATCGGGCGGATGTGGATTGCGTCGTCGATGACGACGGGGCGTTTTTCGATCTTGTGCAGGCCGAGGATCGCGGATTGGGGCGGATTGATGATGGGCGTGGATAGCATGGAGCCGAAGACACCGCCGTTGGAGACGGTGAAGGTGCCGCCGGTAAGGTCGTCCAGGGTGAGTTTGTTGTCGCGGGCTTTTTGCGAGAGGTCGGCGATCCGGCTTTCGATGCCGGCCATGCTGAGTTGATCGGCGTTGCGGATGATGGGAACGACCAGTCCCCGGTCGGAGGAGACGGCGACGCCGATGTCGTAGTAGCCGTGGTAGATGATGTCGGTTCCGTCCACGGAGGCGTTGATGTCCGGGAATTTCTTCAGCGCTTCGCAGGCGGCGCGGATGAAGAAGGACATGAAGCCGAGGCGCACGCCGTGGGCTTTTTCGAAGGGTTCGCGGTATTGCTGGCGCAGGTCGATGACGGCCTGCATGTCGATTTCGTTGAAGGTGGTGAGGGTGGCGGTGGCGTGTTGCGCCTGAATCAGCCGTTCGGCCATGCGGGCGCGCAGGCGGGTCATGGGGACGCGGCGTTCCTCGCGACCGTCGATCAGGTCGGTGGAGCGGGGTTGCTGGCGTCGTTTCTCGACGTCGGCGTGGGTGATGTGGCCTTTTTCGCCGGTGGGCTGGACATCGGTTTCTTCCAGGCCAGCCTCGTGAAGTTGCTGACGCACCGAGGGGGAGGCGAATGGCGGCTGTTCCTCGGGTTCGGTTTCGATGGCGGCGGCGCGGGTTTCGACGCTGGTTTCGGCGGATGGGGCGGGCGTCGCCGGTTTTGCGTCGGGAGCCGTGGCGGTCTGGCTGTCGTCGATGCGGCCCAGCAGGGTGTCGGCGGTCACCTGGGCTCCTTCGGGCTGGAGGATTTCTTTCAGTACGCCGCTGCTGGGGGCGGGCACTTCCAGCACGACCTTGTCGGTTTCCAGGTCAACGAGGTTTTCGTCCTCCGTGACCGGTTCGCCCGGTTGTTTTCGCCAGGCGACGATCGTGGCGTCGGTAACCGATTCGGGCAGTTGGGGAGCCTTGATGTCGACAGTCATGATGAAATTCCCAATGCGTTGTTGATGATTTCCTGCTGTTCTTCCCGGTGAATGCGGAGGTTGCCGGTGGCGGGCGCGGCGGCGGCGGGGCGACTGACCGCTTCAAGCGCGACATCGGGGAACAGGGCGTGGAACAGGTGGTGTTGCTGGCTGTACCAGGCGCCCTGGTTGAGCGGTTCTTCCTGGCACCAGATGAAACGGCTGGCGCCGCGATAGCGTTCGATGACCTGGCGCAGCGCGTCTTCGGGGAAGGGGTAGAGTTGTTCGATGCGGATGATCGCGACGTTGTCGATCTTTTCGAGGCGGCGCTTTTCCAGCAGGTCGTAGTAGACCTTGCCGGCGCAGAGCACGACGCGCTGGATGCCCTCAGGGGCCAGCGGGTCGATCTCGTCGATGATGGTCTGGAAGCCTCCCTCGGTGAAGTCGGCTTGCGCGTTGACGGCCAAGGGGTGGCGCAGCAGGCTCTTGGGCGTCATGACGATCAGCGGCTTGCGGTACCGGCGCAGCATCTGGCGGCGCAACAGGTGGAAGATCTGCGCCGGCGTGGTGGGCGAGCAGACCTGCATGTTGTGCTGCGCGCAGAGTTGCAGATAGCGCTCCAGCCGGGCGGAGGAGTGCTCCGGGCCCTGGCCCTCGAAGCCGTGCGGCAGGAACATGGTCAGGCCGGAGAGCCGACCCCATTTCTGCTCGCCGGAGCTGATGAACTGGTCGATGACCACCTGGGCGCCGTTGGCGAAATCGCCGAACTGCGCTTCCCAGATCACCAGCACGTCCGGCTCGGTGGTGGCGTAGCCGTATTCGAAGGCCAGCACGGCTTCTTCCGACAGCAGCGAGTCGATGACGACGAAGGGTTGCTGGTCCGGGGCGATGTGTTTCAGCGGGACGCTCAGCGCGCCCGTTTTCTGGTCGTGCAGCGCGGCGTGGCGATGGAAGAACGTGCCGCGACCGCTGTCCTGCCCGGACAGGCGCACGGCGAACCCTTCCGTCACCAGTGAAGCGTAGGCGAGCAGTTCGGCGAACCCCCAGTCCACGGGTTGTTCGCCGGCGGCCATGTGCTTGCGGGCTTCCATGATCTTGACGACCCGGGGATGCAACACGAAGTCGTCCGGAACCCGGGTCAGTTTTTCACCGAGTTCGCGAAAGGCGTCATCGCTGATTGTCGTGTCCACCGGCTGATCCCAGCGTTGCCCGACAAAGCGCCGCCAGTCCACCGGGAACGGCTTGCCCCGGGCGTTGGTCAGCAAATGCGGCACGATCGGGTCGCCCTTTTCCAGGCGCTGGCGGCTGAGTTTTCTCATCTCCTCCGCCTGGTCGGGCGAGATCACGCCGGTTTCGGTCAGTTGCTGGCTGTATTTTTCGCGCACGGTGGGCATCTCGCGGATCTTGCGATACATCAGCGGCTGGGTGACGGCGGGCTCGTCCGCCTCGTTGTGGCCGTGACGGCGATAGCAGAGCATGTCGATCACCACGTCCTTGGCGAAGGTCATGCGGTAGTCCAGCGCGACCTGGGTGATGAACAGCACCGCCTCGGGGTCGTCGCCATTGACGTGGAAGATGGGCGCATCGACCATCTTGGCGATATCGGTGCAGTAGGAGGAGGAGCGCGCGTCGCGCTGGAAGCTGGTGGTGAAGCCGATCTGGTTGTTGACCACGATGTGCACCGTGCCCCGCGTCTTGAACCCGCGCGTGTTGGACATGTTCAGCGTCTCCATCACCACGCCCTGGCCGGCGATCGCCGCGTCGCCGTGCAGCACCACCGGCAGCACCTGATCGCCCGGGTTGACCTCCCAGTGATCCTGCCGCGCCCGAACCGCGCCCTCCACCACCGGGCCGACGATCTCCAGGTGCGACGGGTTGAAGGCCATCGCCACATGCACCGGCCCGCCGGGCGTGTTCATGTCCGAGGAAAAGCCCTTGTGGTACTTCACATCCCCGGTGCGCCCGGCGGTGTCCTCGTTGCCCTCGAACTCGCGGAACAGCACGGCGGGCGATTTGCCGAGAATATTGACCAGCACGTTCAGCCGGCCCCGGTGCGCCATGCCCAGCACCACCTCCTTGACGCCGGTGGCGCCGGCGCTCTGGATCAGCTCGTCCAGCAGCGGGATCAGGCTTTCCGCGCCCTCCAGCGAGAAGCGCTTCTGGCCGACATACTTGGCGTGCAGGTAGCGTTCCAGCGTCTCCGCGGCGGTCAGCCGGTCGAGCAGGTAGCGTTGCTGGCTGGCGGCGTATTCCGGCGTGGAGCGCACGCTCTCCAGCTTCTGCTGAATCCAGCGTTTCTCGCGGGTTTCGCCGATGTGCATGTACTCGACGCCGACGCTGCCGCAATAGGTCGCCTGGATCTGGTCGAGGATCGCCCCCAGCGGCGCCTTGGCCGGGGCGACCAGCGACCCGGTGTTGAACTCGGTGGCCAGGTCCGCCTCGCCCAGCTTGTTATGCGCCAGCGTCAGCTCCGGAATCGGAGACGGCGGCTCCGCATCCAGCGGATTGGTCCAGGCGCTCTTGTGGCCCAGAAAGCGGTAGGCGTTGATCAGCTGCAGCACACGCACCTGTTTCTGATCATGAACCCGCGCCTCGTGGATCTCCCTGGGCAGGAAAACCCGGCTCGCCGCCTGCTCGCCCACGCGCCGGAAATGCTGGCGGACTTCGGAAAGCCGCTGCTCGCGCGCGTGGCCGTTATGGCGCGGCAGAGACTCGAAATACTCGCGCCAGTCCCCGTCGACAGCCTCCGGATCGGCGAGGTACTGTTCGTACAACGCCTCCAGCCAGGCGGCGTTGCCGCCGTCCAGCATCGATTCCGCCCGCTGGGCCAGCCAGGCGTTCCGGTTTCCGGTGGTCTTTTCGGTCACGATGGGAGGCTGTCATTCATTGGGGTAGATACCGGTTCGATCGCGTTCTGGATGCTGGCAAGCATACTACTCTCGCCTAGAAAGACTATAGCAAGCCTTATTCAACAGGAGCCAACCTGGCTCTACGGCGTCGCTTGGCAAGGCTGGGCCCGTTTTGCCCGCGATTTGATAAGATTGACGCGATTCCCACATCCTCGAATCTGCCGATGAAGCGCAGCGCGAGGCGGTGCGGAAGGCCTCCCATTCCGGTGTTGGCGGTGATATGGGGCGTTCGGCGAGAAAGACAGCCGCGTTCAATTCGGAGAAACTGAAATGAAATCAATATCCGCTTCAGATATTGCAGAAATGTCGATTCAGCAGCGTCTCCAGCTTGTAGAAGACATTTGGGATTCAATCGCGGAAATGCCGGAAGCGGTTGAAATGCCCGAGTGGCATAAGCAGGAGCTGGAAAAACGTTTGCAAGCGTACCATGCGAACCCGGATGAAGGATCGCCCTGGAAGGATGTAAAAAAGAGAATATTGGGGTGAAAGCAACATGCTTGTTATCAGAAAGGAGGCT
>DRPO01000622.1 GCA_011330835.1 Gammaproteobacteria bacterium
GATACTGTCCCGGACTCCGATCAACTATCGGAGCTCACTCACGGCGATCCCGATAAAATTGGCTGGGCCGGCAGGATTCGAACCTGCGAATGCCGGGATCAAAACCCGGTGCCTTACCACTTGGCGACGGCCCAATCATACAGTTAACAATCCACCGGATTCACGGCCCGTTGGCGGCTGGCGAGCCTCGGGAAACAAACCCCTCGAATTCGCCGGGCAACCGCCGCAGCGCATCGCGAGCTTCCCGTTCCGAAGCAAAGGCGCCAAACACGCAACCCCCGGTTCCGGTCAGCTTCGCCTCCGCGAACTGGTCAAGCCACTTCATCGCGGCGGCGACCGGTGGATACTTCTTTTTCACCAGCGGCTCGAACACATTTTGGCCCGCGCCCCCGAGAAAGTCGCGTATTGTGATCGCGGGACAGTCCCGTGTCAATTCCGGATCGGAAAATAATTTCGGAGTTGAGACATGCACACCGGGAGCAACCACCAGATACCAGGCTTCTGGCAGCACAATTGCTTCAAGCCGCTCGCCAACGCCCTCGGCCCAGGCGTTTCTGGCGTTGACGAAAACCGGCACATCGGCGCCAAGCCGGAGCCCCAGCGCCATCAACTCATCCCGCTCCAGCCCGGCTTCCCAGAGCTGGTTCAGCGCCACCAGCGTTGTCGCCGCGTCCGAGCTGCCGCCGCCCAGACCGCCGCCCATCGGCAAACGCTTGTCGAGATGGATTCTGACCCCGCGCCGAACGCCGGCGCTATCCCGAAGCAAACGGGCCGCCTTGACGACCAGATCATCGGCTTCGGACACGCCTTCGACCGCCGTGACCCGATGGATCTCGCCATCGCCGGTCGGCTCGAACGCCAGCCGGTCGCCGAATTCCAGCAACTGGAAAACGGTTTGCAGCTCATGATAACCATCGGCGCGCCGACCGACGATATGCAGAAACAGATTCAGCTTGGCCGGAGCCGGCCAGACGGGCAAGCCCGCCGGAAGAGGATCACTCGTTGACATGACGCCGCCTCTGGTCTACTCCCAATCGCGAATCAGCAACTTGACCTTGAGGTCGCCCCTCGCCATGCGAATGATCCGCGGAATGTATTCGGAGCCAAGCCCCTGATAACGAGAAATGGTCAACCGCCACTTGTTCTGCTCCAGCCTCTCCAGCCGCCCCAGATCATCGTACTCCTGCCGCCAGACCAGAAAATTGGGATCGGGCACGCCCTTGACCCAGTAGAGCAGGCTCTGCACCGGGAAACTCCAGCCCAGCGCCGCTTCCAGCAGATTCTCGGCGCGCCGCGCCTTGAACGACTTGCCATCCATGGTGCGCAATTCGACCCGCCCCTCATCCCCCGTCAAACGGGCGACCTGCCGGCCCAGCGGGTCGATCAGACGAATGTCGAAATGGTTGCCGTCCTGAAGCCACTTCATCTCCGCCGAAAACCCGTCGTCCTTGTGCCTGACGCCCAACCGACCTTCGATTTTCCACTGCTTCAGGCGCGCAAAACGGGATTGGCGCTGATCCGCCATGCGTAACACGGGTGGATCTTCGCGAGACTCGCGCGCCGGCGGCCTGGGCTTGCCCGTGGCGACAGGCGGCGGGGTTTTCTTCTCCGGCGTACTTGCGCATCCACCAGCAAGCAACGCCGTGAGTATCAAAACAAAAACAACCGCCGACAGTTCGACCAGGACAGCACCGGAACGCCCGGCTTGCGCCCACGTCAATCCAGTCAGGAAATCCGCGCCCCGTCGCCTCACGCGATACCGACTCCCGGCCAATGGAGAAGGCGGAAAATTCCGGAAGAAAAGACGGGACGACGCTTCATGGCTCAATCTTTTGCTTGAGTCGCAGCAAACGGGCGTCTTCAGGCGCGACCTTGAGACCTTTTTGCACCGTCTCGATCGCCTTGTCGCGCTTGCCGCGTTCGAACTGAACCTCGGCCAGATGGCTGGCGATCTCGGGATCCTCAAGCTTGTTGAGGGCGCGGCTCAGATACTTCTCGGCTTCTTCGAGATTGCCCAAGCGGTAATTGACCCACCCCATGCTATCGAGAATCGCGGCGTCGTCCGGGCGCAGCGCCAGCGCGCGCTTGATGAAATCCAGCGCCTCTTGCAGGTTTTTGCCGTGATCGGCCAGCGTATAACCCAAGGCGTTCAGCGCCGTGGCGTTGTCCGGCTCCAGCTTGATGATGGTCTTCAGATCCCGCTCCAGCCATTCGATGTAGCCAAGCTTTTCCGCCGTCATGGCCCGCGCATAGAGCAGATCAATATTGTTGGGCCGCTTCTCCAGCGCGCGGCTGTAAAAGTCGTAAGCCTGCTGGTAGTCGCCCGCCGCGCGGTAGATATCCCCCTGCGCCAGATCCAGTCGGACCACGGCGGCCTCGTCGGTGGTCGCCCGACGAAGCTGTTCAAGATGAGCGATGGCTTCCTGCTGCTTGTCCAGTTTCGCCAGTATGGTGGCGACGCGGGTCTGCGCGTCCAGATAGCGCTCGCCCGACTTGATCCGCAGATACCAGCTCATCGCCATATCGTAGTGCTGGCGCTCCTCCTCGACGCGGCCCAGGTAATAATGGGCGTCATCGGCGTGGGTGGGCGACTTCGCCAGTTTTTGCAGATTCTTCACGGCGTCGTCATACCGCTTGAGTTCGACCTCCAGCAGCGCCAGGCTGTAAAGCACATCGAAATTGCCGGGTTGCAGCTCCTGAGTCCGCAGATATTGCTCGTGCGCCTCCTCGTAGCGATTGGCCTGAACCAGCATGCGCGCCAGACCGTGCGCCAGTTCGGCGTCATCGGGAGATTCCGCCGCCAGTCTGCGCATGCCATCCAGCGCCTCATCGACGCGCCCCATGGCCAGCAACACGCGGTTTTTCAAAATCTTGGCGGACTCGTCCCCGGGATCGAGATCGAGCGCCCGCCGGGCCTCGGACAAGGCTTCTTCGTATTTCCCCGCCCGATAGGCGACTTCCGCATAGCTGCGATGCGCGTGGGAAACATCGGGGAACCGATCGCGCAGCAACGCCATGGTCTTGAGTTCGGCCTCCGAAACAGTCTGACGCGCCATTAACAGACTGATGCGCGCGAAACCGAGTTCGTACTTGTCCTTGCCGCCCAGCTCGATCACCTTGCCAAGGTAACGCGCCGCTTCTTCGGGCCGCCCATCGCGCACCATCAGCAAACCGGCCACCTGGTTGGCCTCGACCGAGTCCGGCTCCAGGGCGACCCAGCGCCTGGCCGCTTTCAGCGCAACCTCGAAATCCCGGGAAAAGGCGGCGATCCGCGCGGTGCGCGCCGCGATCTTCGGATCATTGCTGAGCTTGCTGGCCTTGAGATAATGCTCGGTCGCCTCTTCGATCCGGCCTTCCTTGCCGGCGATCTCGCCAACCAGCAGTTCATACATCAGGTCGGCGCGCCTGGCGACCTCGGGCCTGACCGGCTCAACCGGCGCCACGGCTATTGGCGTAACGCCATCATCGGTTTTCTGACCGACCGCCGCGCAACCGGCGACCATGACCGCCGCGCCAAACAGCAGTATTGATTGAAATCTCATCGCGTCATCACACCTTTATCGCGTCGAATGTCCCTGAGTTCTCCAATATATCAGAGATTTTCCGTCTGTTTTCCATTTCCCCGTCACATTCGCGCTGTAAAAAGACCGCCTTCCCGGATTCAAGGGCAATACGATATTCTTCCGTCGTTATCTCATTGATGAGTATAATCAGGGCGCGTTCCTGTCATATCAACTGTTTTTTTCGAGTTCGTCCATGTCGCTGCTAACGGTAGGAATCAACCACAATACCGCTCCGGTTGAGGTGCGCGAGCGACTGGCGTTCGACGCGGACGCCATTCCCGACACGCTGGCGTCGCTGCTGGAGCTGCCCGGCGTCAAGGAGGCGGCGGTGCTGTCCACCTGCAATCGCACCGAGGTGACCTGCTGGCGCGAGGACGACGACACGGCGCTGATCATTCCCGACTGGTTGTCCCGGCATCACGAGGTCGATCCGGAGGAGATCCGACCCTACCTCTACAACCACAACGACAGCGAAGCCGTCC
>DRPO01000623.1 GCA_011330835.1 Gammaproteobacteria bacterium
GGCGACAAGAGCCAGGGCAACAACCCCGCAACCTACTGTAAAACCTTGTATAAACAGAGACACAAGATCGAAAACATGTTCGCCAAACTCAAAGACTGGCGGCGCATCGCCATGCGCTCCGCCCCCTGCGCCCACGCATTCCTCTCCGCAATCCAGATCGCTGCAATCGTCATCTTCTGGATCAATCAATGAGGCCTGAGCCTAGTCACCTGGAACTGTAATTCGTATCATTTCCTGGACTGAGTTTCAGGAGGTGATGCGATGGCTGGACGGGTAGCGGATGTGGTGGTGCTGAGCGGTGATGAGCGGCGTTTTCTCGAGAGTCAGGTTCGGCGGCACAAGGCACCACGATCTTTGTCGGATCGCTGTCGGATGATCCTTTTGTGCGCCGAGGGTCTGCCCAGCAAGGAAGTGGCCGCCCGGCTTGGCGTGCACGAGCACACGGTAGGCAAATGGCGCAGGCGTTTTGCACGGGACCGGATTGAAGGTCTCACCGACGAATACCGTCCTGGGCGCCCGCGCACGGTGTCTGATGAACAGGTTGCCGAGGTAATCGAGCGCACGCTGAACACAACGCCCAGGGATGCGACCCATTGGTCGATCCGTTCAATGGCTGCCGCGACCGGCCTGTCTCACACGACAATCCGGCGAATCTGGAATGCGTTCGGGCTGCAGCCACACCGCAGCGAGACCTTCAAGCTGTCGACCGATCCGCTGTTCGTGGACAAGGTGCAGGATATTGTCGGGCTTTACATGTCGCCGCCGAACCGGGCTATCGTGCTGTGCGTAGACGAAAAATCCCAGATACAGGCTCTGGATCGCGAACAGCCGGTCCTGCCCTTGGCCCCCGGCGCGGCCGAGCGGCGCACCCACACCTATATCCGCCACGGCACCACCTCGCTCTTTGCGGCCCTGGATATCGCCACCGGCGCCGTGATCGGAAAGTGCTACAAACGCCACCGCGCGACGGAGTTTCTGGACTTCCTCAAACAGATCGACCGGCAGATGCCCGAGGGGCCGCAGGTGCATATCGTCATGGACAATTACGCCACCCACAAGACGGCGAAAGTCAAGGCCTGGCTAGCGCGAAGGCCGCATTGGCATGTCCACTTCACGCCGACCTCGGCAAGTTGGATCAATCAGGTGGAGCGCTGGTTTGCCGAACTGACGCGCAAGCAACTCCAGCGCGGCGTCCATCGCTCCACGGCAGAGTTGGAAGCCGATATTGCGGCATTCATCGAAGCCCACAACGAGAACCCAAAACCCTACAAATGGGTCAAATCCGCCGACGAAATCCTCGCTTCCGTCAAGCGGTTCTGCCAGCGAACACAGCAAACACTATGCGGCGAACTTTAGATTCAGGTGACTAGGGTACGCAGGCAACGGGTTTGCCGACCTCCCGTTCAGGGTTCGGGAACGATCAGGGTGAGGCCGTCGAGCCCGGGATGCATTTCGATCTGGCAGGACAGGCGCGAGGTCGCCTGGCGCGGAGCTTCGGTCGTGTCGAGAATGGCGTCTTCGAATTCGCCGGGCGGGCCGGCCTTTTCGGCCCATTCGGGGGGCAGGACCACGTGGCAGGTGGCGCAGCTCATGGAGCCGCCGCATTCGCCGAGGATATGCGGCACGCCGGCGGCGAGGGCGGCGTCCTTGAGGGTTTCGCCCGCGGTTGCATCGGCGCTGATTTCGCGGCCGTCGGCCAGTCTCCAGGTCACTTTCATGGCTGTCCTCACAGGTAGTAGACGTAGAAATCGCGCAGGGCGTCGCCTTCGAGGTCGCGGGTCTTGCGCACCTCCTTGCGCTTCATGAAGATATGGTTGTCCACCAGCATCTGCCCTACCGCTCCGGTCAGAGCGCTGTCGGCCTCGAGATCGTCCATGGCGTGCCTCAGGTCGACCGCGACGCCTTGTTTGGCGTCGGTCTTTTCAAACCCGTCGCCGGTCTCCATCGGCGGCAGGTCATAGTCCTGCTCGACCCCGAGGCGGGCGGCGTGCAGCACGGCGGCGACGGCGGTGTAGGGGTTGGCGCTGGCGTCGGCCATGCGGTGTTCGAGCC
>DRPO01000624.1 GCA_011330835.1 Gammaproteobacteria bacterium
ATCGCCTGTCGGGTGAACAGCGCCAGCGTCGCCAGGATCGAGGCGCCGGTGAAGATCAGGAACAGGTGAAAAGTGAGGGAATCGCTATTCATCGTTCCGTCCTTGAATTATTGCCAGCCATCCTCATATAGAGCCAATACTCCGGTTTTCTTCGGGAATGCGGTCGCGCGCCTGACTGGCGGCTTGACCGCGAGAAGCAGTAGTCTACGGCTTCCCTGGAGAAGTATATCCATGATGTCGGCGTTCCTCCGCGCCGGCAGGTTTACCAGCGCCCGTGGCGGGCGACTCGATCAATGAGGCGAGAATAATGAATGCAACGGTAGAAAAGGAAAAACTCAATTTTGAAGCGGAAGTCAGTCAGCTTCTGCATCTGATGATCCACTCACTGTACTCCAACAAGGATATCTTTCTGCGCGAGCTGATCTCGAACGCATCCGATGCTTGCGACAAGTTGCGCTTCGAGGCGTTGTCGGACGACAGCCTGATGGGCAAGGACAGCGAGTTGCGCATCGAGGTCGAGTTCGACAAGGACGCCCGCACGATTACCGTGCGCGACAACGGCATCGGCATGAGTCATGACGAGGTGATCCAGAATATCGGCACCATCGCCCGCTCCGGGACAGCCGAATTCCTGAAATCCCTCACTGGCGACCAGGCCAAGGACTCTCATCTGATTGGTCAGTTTGGCGTGGGCTTCTATTCCAGCTTCATTGTCGCCGACAAGGTCGAGATTATCACCCGGCGCGCCGGGCTGGCGGCGGATGAAGGCGTTCACTGGGAGTCCGACGGCGAATCGGGCTATACCATCGAGCCGGTCAGCAAGGCCGATCGCGGCACCGAAGTCATCCTGCACCTGCGCGAAGGCGAGGATGAATTTCTCAACGACTGGAAACTGCGCAGCATCATCGGCACTTATTCCGACCATGTTCCGCTGCCCATCAAGATGCGCAAGCGGGACGACGACGGCAAACCCACCGACGAGTGGGAGATGGTCAACAAGGCGTCGGCGTTGTGGACGCTGCCGAAGACCGAAATCAAGGATGAGGACTACAAGGAGTTCTACAAACACGTCGGCCACGATTTCGAAGACCCGCTGGCCTGGACGCACAATCGCGTCGAGGGCAAGACCGAATACATCTCGCTGCTGTATATCCCCTCGCGGGCGCCGTTCGATCTCTTCGATCAGGAAACCCGCCATGGCGTGAAACTGTATGTCCAGCGCGTCTTCATCATGGACGATGCGGAAAAGCTGATGCCGCGCTACCTGCGTTTCGTGCGCGGGGTGCTCGATTCCAGCGATCTGCCGCTGAACGTTTCCCGCGAGATCCTGCAGAACAACAAGATCATCGACAGCATGCGCTCCGGTTCGGTCAAGAAAGTGTTGGGCCTGCTGGAGGACATGGCCCGCAAGGATCCAGAAAAGTATCAGAAGTTCTGGAAAGAATTCGGCCAGGTGATGAAGGAAGGCCCGGTCGAAGACATCGCCAACCGCGAGCAGATTCTCAAGTTGTTGCGCTTCTCCTCGACCCATGAGGATTCCGAAGAGCAGAACGTGTCGCTGGACGACTACATCTCAAGGATGAAGGCGGGTCAGGACAAGATCTATTACATCACCGCCGACAACTTCAACGCGGCGAAGAACAGCCCGCACCTCGAAATCTTCCGCAAGAAGGGCATCGAGGTGCTGCTGATGTACGATCGCGTCGATGAATGGCTGATGGGCCATGTCTTCGAGTACGACGGCAAGAAGTTCCAGTCGGTCGCCAAGGGCGATCTCGACCTGGGCGACATTGCCGGAGACGAGGACAAGGACAAAAAGAAGAAGGCGTCCAAAACCGGCAAGAAACTGGTCAAGCGCATCAAGAAAGCGCTGGGCGACCGGGTTTCCGACGTCAAGATCTCCGAGCGCCTGACCGAGTCGCCATCCTGCATCGTGCTCAGCGAGCATGAAATGGCGATGTACATGCAGCACCTGCTCAAGCAGGCGGGACAGAACATTCCCGGCAGCAAGCCCGTGCTGGAAATCAATCCCGATCACCCCATTCTCAAGCGAATGGAGCATGAAAAGGACGACGAGCGTTTCGGCGAGTGGTCCGCGTTGCTGCTCGATCAGGCCATTCTGGCCGAAGGCGGGCATCTGGAAGATCCGGCCTCCTTCGTGCATCGAATGAACGAAATCATGTTGACGCTATCGAAGGAAGAGTAGCCATGCCCTGGCGAGGATGCCGGCGCCCCGGAGCGCCGGCATCCTTGATGGCGAAACGACCAGAACATCGTTACCGGGAGCCATCCCGCCAACCTCGCGAGCGTCATCCCGGCGCACGCCGGGATCCAGGTTTCCGGCGGATCCGCATGCCTGGCGGCATTCCCCGGTCGGTCGCGTCGCGGCTGGAGTTTTTCAGTTGCATGGAAGCGCCCCCGCGGCGCTTCTTTCGTG
>DRPO01000625.1 GCA_011330835.1 Gammaproteobacteria bacterium
CGAAAGGGGGAGTCGCTGGCGCTGTTGTTGCTGGAGAGGTGTCGTCCGACCCAGCCGTTGGTGAGCGATTTGTCATCCGGCTTGCCGCTTTCCATGTAGTTTTGGGCGTCGAAATGGGAATGCGAATCGCTGGTCAGGCCGGTGGCGTGGACGCTGGCCAGGTCGCCGCTTTCCCATACGGGCAGCAGGGCCAACATGGCCGGGTTCAGGCCGAAAAAGCCATCCAGATCGATTGCGGCTTCCGGGTCGGTTCCGGGGCGGGGGACGGCCAGGTCGCCGCGCTGGGCGTAGTAGTCCTCGTCGCCATGCGGGACGGTCATGTGCAGGCCATCGGCGCCGCCGCGCAGGAAGACGCAGACCAGCACGCCATTGGCCGAGGGTTCGGCGGCGCCAGCGAGTTTTATCGATGCGGGCAGCGCCAGCAATGCGCCGGAAGAAAGCAGAAATTCACGTCGTGTATAAACAGTCATGGCCAGATCCTCCGTTACTGCCATTGAAAATAGGGTGACGCCAGCATCAGGGCCGCGACGCCAGCGGCGGTCAGCGGCAGTTGTCGCGCCGGTAGCGGGTCGTCCAGGGCGCGGCCTTGCGCGGCGAAGGCGATGAGCGTTTCGCGATCGTCGGTTTCGAGCCTTCGGAACAGCAGCCGATCCGTCAGATGATCGACCAGGCTGGCGGGCGTCGAGTCGTTCGGCAGGTTGTCGAACAGACCGGCTTTTCTCGCGAACAGCATGACCGTCGCGGCCATGTTCCAGCGCGTGATCAGGGCGTTGGTGTTGACCCAGGCCGCGGCGACATCGGGATAGCCATCCGGCGAGGGTTGTCCAAAAGGCGTCTACCCCAGCGCTTCCAGCCCCTTGGCGATGGCGCGCCATTCGCGCTCGCCGGGGTCGACGTCGGAAACCCGCAGCGCGGCGGCGACATAGTCGATCGGGCGGCGGAATTTCTGGTCCGCGCTGTCGCGAAACTCGCTGGATGCGAAGATTTCCGCCAGCGTCAGGCGAATGTCCCCGCCGCTGTTGCTGAACGCTCCGGCGACGCGCTCGACCAGCGCGTCCGGGGGCTGGTCGGAGACAAAGGTTCGGCAGAGTTTCCCGCTGATGAACCTCGCCGTGGAGGGGTGATCCGCCAGCAGATCCAGCACCCTTTCGCCTTCGCGGATGGGATCGTCGGGGAAGTGAATGGTCTCGCCAAGAACGGTTTTTGGCCCCGGCGCGTGGCGTCTGGCGTTGAAATGGAAGCGGAAGCGGTCGTCGGAGCGCTTTGGCGTCACCGTCCAGCCGGTGAAGCAGAGCGCCACCTGTTCCACATCGGTCTGATCGTAGCCGCCGTCCACGCCCAGCGTGTGCAGCTCCATCAGCTCCCGCGCGTAATTTTCGTTGCCGCCGTTTCGCGTGTTGCTGACATTGTCGAGATAGACCAGCATCGCCGGACTCTTGGCCGAGGCGTGCAGGATCTCGCGGAACGTGGCCATTGCATAGGGGCGGATCGTTTCGCGGTCGTCCAGCGTCTTGAGCAGGCCCAGCACGCCGTCAGGCTGGTAGATATTGA
>DRPO01000626.1 GCA_011330835.1 Gammaproteobacteria bacterium
CCTCCCCCTGCCCTCTCTTTTGGTGACTTTTCTTTGGGCGAGCAAAGAAAAGACACTCGCGCCCGCGCCATGAGCCAGATGAAGAAGTACGAGCTTTCGGGGCGCGAAACCCGCCACCACACCTGCTTATCCGGTAAACGACGACCTTGAGCGCCATTACGAACGCCTCTGCCGGCAAGATGCCGGCGCTCCCAGGGCGCCTCCCCCGGGAGCGCCGGCGTCCCGCCGGCCAATCGGCGATGTCGGGCTCGGCACGACGAGCCGAAAGCGCATCAAGCATTCGCCGGGATGACGCGCATAATGGGCCCGCCCGATAGAGATGTCCTGGCTGTGTTGCCGGCAGGGACGCCGGCGCTCCCCAAACCACGACAAAACCCTCCCCGCCTTGATCAAACGCCCCAAAGCCGAAACAATACCCTTCCGCCATCACAGGGAAACGCCCCACACCATGCAAAACTCTCAAATCGGATTCATCGGCGGCGGCAACATGGCCCGCAGTCTGGTCGGCGGCCTGCTGAAAAACGGCTGGACCGCCGCGAATCTCACCATCAGCGAGCCAGATGATTTCAACGCTTCGCTGTTGCGCAAGCTCGATCCGGCGCTGAAGCTGACGCGCGATAACCGGCTCGTCGCCGAAAACGCGGATGTCGTCCTGTTCGCGATCAAGCCGCAGATCTTCGCCGAGGTGGTGGAGCCGCTGCGCGAGACCTTGCAACGCCAGCGTCCCCTGCTGATCTCTATCGCCGCCGGCGTCACCATCAACAGCATCGACCGCTGGTCGGGCGGCGGCCTGCCGATCGTGCGCTGCATGCCCAACACGCCGGCCCTGGTCGAGAGCGGCGCCACCGGCCTGTTCGCCAACGCCGCCGTCGATGACGGCCAGCGCGCCATCGCCGAATCGCTGCTGCGCGCCGTCGGGCTGGCCGTCTGGCTGGACGAGGAGTCACTGATCGACACCGTCACCGCGCTGTCCGGCAGCGGCCCGGCGTATTTTTTCCTGCTGATGGAAGCGTTGCAGGACGCGGCGAGCGCCCAGGGACTGCCGGCCGACACCGCCAAGCTTCTCGCCCTGCAAACCGCGTTCGGCGCGGCCAAGCTGGCGCTGGAAAGCGACACCGATTTCGCCACGCTGCGCCAGCGCGTCACCTCCAGGGGCGGGACCACCGAGGCCGCGCTGAACGTTTTCGAACAGCAGGGGCTCCGTGATACAGTGACCGCCGCTGTCGAAGCCGCCGCCAACCGCTCGCGGGAACTCGCGGAACTGTTTGCCGGAGACAACCATTCGGAGAGCTCATGAACGCCCTGACCAACGTTGCCTATTTTCTCGTCGATACCCTGTTCGACCTCTATCTGGTGCTGATCGTCGTCCGCTTCCTGCTGGGCATGACCCGGGCCGACTTCTACAATCCGATCTCGCAGTTCGTTGTCACCGCCACCAACCCGGTGGTGCTGCCGCTGCGCAAGCTGTTGCCGCCCATCGGCAAGATCGACACCGCCAGCATCGTCGCGCTGGTCGGGCTCAAGATCGTGCAAGTCGTCTTGCTGTTGCTGATCAAGGGCGTCACGCCCGACATCGCAGCCATCATCGGTTACGTCATCATTGAGCTCATCGTGCTGGTGATCTATGTCTTCATGTTCAGCATCATCATTCTGGCCGTCATGAGCTGGGTCAACCCCCAGGCCTACGCCGGCAACAACCCCCTGGTCTCCGTGCTCACCAGCCTGACGCGCCCGATCATGCAGCCCATTTCGCGAATCGTGCCGCGCATGGGGATGTTCGATCTCAGCCCGCTGGCGGCGCTGCTGCTGCTCCAGGTCTTGCTGATCGTAGTGCGATCCTTCTGATGCCAGCCGGGACGGGAGATCAACCACTCGTTGTCTACCTCGATATCGACGGCACGATCCTCTACGACCTGGACGAAGACGACGAGCAAGACTATTCGGAATACCTGGACGGCCAGTTCGTCTGCGAAGGCCTCGAAACATTTCTCGGCTTCGCCTGCGAGCATTGCGATGTGTACTGGCTCAGTTACCGCGCCCGTCTGGGAAAAAGAGAGAACCTGGAACGCCACGTCCTGCCCCATCTCCCCGAAATCGCCCGATCCATCGACATCGCGCACTGGAATCATTACAAGTTCGAAGGCTTGACCACCGAGCGCCCCTTCATCTGGTTTGACGACTACCCCGAGCCGGAAGATCTCGCCTGGCTGCGGAAAAACGGACTGGAAGAGAGTCTGATCATCGTCGACCAATACCAGCGGGACAAACCACGGCGCATGCTGTCCGTGCTCGAACAGAGGATAGCCGCCATGACCAATCCGTAATCCCGGCTCGTTGTGAATAGCGCCTGTCAGACGCCGAGACGCCAACGCTCCAATACGCCATCAAAACAAAATTCGGACACGCCCCAAGCGTACTGATCGTCGATGACCATCCACTGGTTCGCAGCGATACTTCCCGCGGCTCAGTCGGTGCGTACCGACTTGGTGGTCTCCACGACCGAATCCCCACCACCCCGTCCGTCATTCCGGGCTGAGTGGAGCGAAGACCCGGAATCCAGACCGAGACACTGGATTCCCGCTTTCGCGGGAATGACGGACGGGGTTCGGCGACGGAGTGAAACTCTCACCGCATCCTCCTACGCAAGCTGGGTGGGGGGCTCTGGTAAACGGCATTGCGATGCGCCTCGTCTCGGGATACAGGGTGCGGGTACTTCTGCGACTATTGACAGGCGCCAGCCCGGCGGTAAACGTTTTCGGGCATTCTGGGGACGGCGGCGATGAGTTTTTGGGTGTAGGGCTGGGTGGGGGCGCCGCAGACCTGGGCGGTGTCGCCCTGCTCTACCACGCGGCCTTGTTGCATGACGAGGGTGCGGTCGCTGATGTATTCGACGACGCCGATGTCGTGGGTGATGAACAGCAGGGCGAGTTGGCGGTCGCGGCGGAGTTGCAGGAGCATTTGCAGGATTTCGGCCTGGACGGAGACGTCCAGGGCGCTGGTGACTTCGTCGCAGACGATGAAGCCGGGGTCGAGTACGAGGGCGCGGGCGATGCCGATCCGCTGTCGCTGGCCGCCGGAGAATTCGTGGGGGTAACGCCAGAGGTGATCGCCCTTGAGCTGGACGGTTTCGAGGGTTTGGCGGGCGATTTCGATGCGTTCTTCGGTGGATTCGCCGATGCCGTGGACGGCCATGGGTTCGATGAGGGTGGTGGCGATGGTGAGGCGGGGGTTGAGCGATGACAAGGGGTCCTGGAAGATGATTTGCATACGCCGGCGGTAGGGGCGCAGTTGGCGGTTGTTGAGGCCGATGATGGAGTCGCCGGCGATGCGGACGTCGCCGGCGGTGGGGCGGATGAGTTGCAGGATGGCGCGGCCCAGGGTGGTTTTGCCGCAGCCGGATTCGCCGACGAGGGCGACGATTTCGCCGCGCCGGATTTGCAGGTTGACGCCGTCGACGGCCTTGATGTCGCTGACGTGGCGGCGGAAGACGCCTTTGTAGACAGGAAACCAGACTTTGATGTCGCGGACTTCGATGTAGGGTTTTTCGGAGGCTGGCGGCGGGTGATCCGGGCGCGGCAGGTTTTCCGGGAGGGCGTCGAGCAGGGCGCGGGTGTAGTCGTTCCGGGGGCTGGCGAGGAGGGTGTCGAGCCTGCCCTGTTCGACGATTTTGCCCCGACGCATGACGGCGACGCGGTCGGCCATTTGGGCGACGACGCCGAAGTCGTGGGTGATGAAAAGAATGCCCATCCGGCGGTCTTTTTGCAGGGTTTTCATCAGGCGCAGGATTTCGGCCTGCACGGTCACGTCCAGCGCGGTGGTCGGTTCGTCGGCGATCAGCAGGTCGGGCTGGCAAGCCATGGCCATGGCGATCATGACGCGTTGGCGCTGGCCGCCGGAGAGCCGGTGGGGGTAGTCGTCCAGCTTGGCTTCGGCGTCCTTGATTTGCACCTGGCGCAGGGCTTCGAGAGCGCGTTCGCGGGCGGCGGCGTAGGGCATTTCCGGGTTGTGCAGGCGCAGCGCTTCGATGATCTGCTCGGCGATGGTAAAGACCGGGTTGAGCGAGGTCATCGGCTCCTGGAAGATCATGGCGATCCGCAGGCCGCGTATCTGGCAGAGGCGGGCTTCGTCGAGCCGCAGCATGTCGACGCGTTCGGTCTCGCCGTCGCGCCGCCGAAAGTCGAAATGGATCGCGCCGCCGGGGTGCGACGCAATGCGCTCTGGCA
>DRPO01000627.1 GCA_011330835.1 Gammaproteobacteria bacterium
GGTAATTCCTTGTTGTAAAAGAGCAAAGAAGGAAACCCTTCCGTTTTACCCAATTTCGAGGGTGTCTTGTAAGTGACTGATTTTCCCGGCTTGAAGGGCAAGCCGGGAAAAAGGGTCAGAACCAGGGAATCGTGGCGGTTCGGCTGAGGCCGTAGTGGCTGAAGTCTCCGGTCATGGGTTGATCGATGATCGGGTCATGCGCGATGAACAGGTTAAACCGCTGGCCGGTGCTTTGGCTGCCGAGTGTGACATAGGGAAGTTTCAGATACTTCGCCTTGGTGTCTGGAATGGCTGCACGCGCGGCTTCGATGCCGACCTGGTGGCGTTTCATGTGCCGGCGCCGCAAGCGTTCCGGACTGCTCTTGGCCTGTACGCGGCGTATCCGCCGGTAGCCTTCGGGCTTGGGGATGGGTTCCGGGCCGATGACATGGGTATGGTCGCGCATGCCGACAAGCCAGTTGCTTGCCATGAGCCGTTCCAGGCTGGCCGGATCGGCGTGGAGCCTCAAGCATCCGCCCAGGGTCGGCGCCTCGTTGTCGTGCTCCGGGAAGCTGGCACCGATTTTCCTTCCGCCCACTGCCACCAGGCCACGATGCAGCTTGGCGAACAGTGCGTTCATCAGCAGGTTGGGTGGAAACTCGGGGTCGGGCAGCAGCCGGATGTCGATGTAGTGATCCACGGCATCAGTCCTTGTCGCCGAACACGCCGCCACGGATGAGGTTGGCGATTACGTAGTGCTGTTGTTCGATGTCGGGCGCTTCTCCCTTGAGCACCCAGCGATCCAGCAGATTGTAGAAATCTTTCTTCTGTTTCGGCTGCCGGTAGGCGCGGCCTTGCGAGGTGACCGAGCCGTAGGGTTCGATGGCGATCGGGCCTAGCGGTTCGCCGTCTTCGTTGGGATACCAGGTATCAATGGTGCGCAAGGCGTTGCCGATCTTCTGGCTGTGCATGGCGGCGACGCCGTCTACCTGGTAAAGGGTCTTGCTCTTCTGTCCACGCTTGTCGCCCTTGTCGAGAATCAGTTCCTGCGATGGGTAGATTTCCTGCCCATTGCCCATTCGGGTGTGGGCGATGATCTCCAGCAGCACATGGTTGTCGCCGTTGAGGCCGGATTCGATTGTCTTGGCCAGCTCCGCCAGATCGTTGTTGTTGCTTTCAAAGTCGCGCAGCGAGAACTCCAGCGCATTGAATTGCCAGGACACGGTGCGCTGCCCCTGTTTCAGTCGATGGATGTCGACCTGGATCTGCTCGGAGACCATGCGGTTGCGCCACAAGAAGCGTCCGTTGGCGAGGTTGTGGGCGTAGCGTCGGGCCAGTTCGGTGAAACCGGTTTCGCTCTTGTAGTGTTCGATCACCCCTTGCAGCGCCGCTTGGTAGTCGGGCTTGTTGCAGGCGGACGGGTTACCCGCGCCACCGAGCACACGCAGGGTGAAGACGGTGCGCAAGGTATCGGCGTCGGATGGCAGGGTGGCGACATCGACGGTTTGCAGGTTGGGGTTCTGGATGGCGGCGTCGAGTTTTGCCGGGTCCTGATCCTTGGTTTTAAGTCGGTTGGAGATGGTGCCGCGCACCGATTTTTCCCGATTCTTCAACGCTGGCCAGTCGGCATTGTCCCTGTGCTCCCAGTTTCCGGCATAGAACAGAGCGTCGGAAGGATCGAGCTTGCGTTCGAAGGCCAGTACGGAGGCGGTTTTCAATTTGGTTGCGGTCATGACGGTTTACTCCTTGTCGTTGAAAGTGGTCGTGTAGTCGTTGGCGCACAGATAGAGGCCGTTGTCTTCGTCACTGTATTGGCGCCACATCAGGTTTCCAGGGTCACCGATGCGGTGTGGGCTGAGCCACTGACCCAGGGAATAAAGGCTTTCGACGAAACGAAACGGGGTTTGGCTGTCGCGCGCGTTGCCGACTTCGCCGGGTTCGAGGGTTTCAGAGAGCGCGCCATAGCCAACGGGCAGGGGAACAATCCAGCCAGACGCCCGCCGGTATCGCCACTTGGTGGCGCCCCGATCATCGCTTTCCGGCTCGATGTGCAGGGCGCAAAGATCGAGCAGGGCGTCCAGCGTGTTGGCCTCGGGGGTTTCGTCCCGTAGTTCTGCAAGCCGCTGTTCCAACAGATCGGGGCGCTGTACCAGCGCGAACCCTGGCAACAGTCGATGGCGTAGCTCGCGGAAAGCGGTCCGATTGTCTTCTTCATCGTCCCACCAGGGCTGCCAGTGAGGTCGATGGGCCTCGCCGTGAGCGGGGATCAGGCTGCCGCCGGCCAAGCGCATGCCATGGACGGTTTCCAGCATGTCTTGCAGGAAGTCGGTCGGCTCATCGTCCATATCGCCCTCGGTTTCCAATAACAGGCTGATCTCCATGTGGGCACGCCCCTCCTCGACCAACGCCGCGTCCTTGTCCTCGTATTTCTTGTAGCCGGCGCGGATCGGGTTGCGCGACAGGTTGAAAACCTGGTGATGGCGCCCGGCTGGATACGAGGTTTGCGGATCGAACCAATGGCAGACGATGCCTGTACCGGTAAACCGCAAGTCCCATTTTTCTTGCAGCTTGCGTTGCAGCGCATGGGCAAAACCGAGGAAGGCGGTGGGCGATGGAAATCCCCAGGTCAATGGCCCGGAGATCGCATTTGCATTCTGCACACGCAAGCGCGGCAGCAACAACAGTCCGTCGGGTTCATGCATGATTCAACTCCTCGCGCAGCAAGCGCAGTTCCTTGTCCAACGTGTCCGTCCAGTGTTCCCGTTCGGCATCGGCCATCGGGGTCTTGTCGGTATCGAGCCGGCCGTTGAGCCAGCCCCCAAAGCGGGACGTTACGCTTTCGCGCCAGTCTGACTTGGTGCGCGCGGCGCCAAAGTCCGGGTCGGTGGTGCTTCGTCCCGGGTCCAGCCAGAAGGTTTCGTCACGGGCGAGACGGCATTCAGCGTCCGCCGACCAGCCGGGGGGCAGCTGTTGTATCCGGGCAGCCAGCATCAGCACTTCGTCGATGATCTGGCGCGTCAGTTCCGCACGAGTGTTGCGGATCGCAAGATTGTTGTGGGCTGTTTTTCGAAGAAAACTACGCAACGCGCCAACCGGTTCCCGGATGTGGCGGAAACCGAGCAGCCAGCGGTCGAAAACGGTCTCGACGCGGCAAGGTGGTTTCAGCCCGCTGTTTTTCCATTTCGGAGGCAGGGAAGGCAACAACCAGGCCTCGCCATGCCGCTCGCTGTTGAGCTGGCTGATGTTCTGGGGTTTGGTGCCGCCGAACTTGACGATGGCCAGGCCGGGGTATTCCCGGTAGCCATGCTCGAAGGGTTCCTGTTTGAAGCGGGCATCGCGGGCCGACTTGGTTGCTTCGGAGAAGCGATCTGCCCGAATGCGTTCATACTGGTAGTGAACCAGTGATGACGGAAACAGCGGAGCCAACAGGCGGTAGCCGTCGTCCAACGGCCAATAGAGCTGCTTGGCCAGTTTGTGTGATGCCACCGCGCCCCTGGGCTCATCGAGACCAGCAAAGGCTTCCATCCATCCCCGCGCCTCGTCTCCACCGCCGAAAGCCGCCAGCAGCTCGGGGGATTCAGCCTGGGCCAGTTCGAACAATGTTTGCCCGCCGACTTCCAGGCGAAGAAACTTGTATACGTCCAGCGCGGCCGCGTTGCCTACGACATCGGCCGAGGGTTTCGGCAGGCTGTGGGTACCTACCAGACCGTCACCCACGGCGGGATTGCCGAGACTGTACAAACTACTCCCCCTTGCCTCCGGATGACTGAATTTCAAGGCGTGTGTCACGCGTTGAATCTGCGCAACTCGCCGCGCGGCGTCGGCGATCCAGACCGGCGGATCGTGGGCATCTATCAGTTTCCGGCGTTTCTCGTCTTCGCCATCCTTCAGCTTGTCGAGCTTGGGTTGCAGGCGTTCATGCAGGAAATTGCGGATGACCGAGCAAATCTGATCCTTGCTTGGTGATGTGGATTCCATTCTTGATGTACCTCATTGATGTAACTTGGCGCATATGGGCATGATAACGTTCATCTTCTGGCTTAGTGCTTGCCAAACACCGTCATACCCCCTTGCCTCCGCGATACCTGGAGGCGGGCCCCTACGCTCAGCAGGGCGGGCTATTGGGAACGAGGAGCATTGCCGTGCTTCTCGTTCCTTTGTTTTCGCCATACTAGCCGTGCAGTTGCACTATGTCTACCAGTTTGTTGTTTGTTTTTGTAAAATTATTATGCCATCAAAAGTGACTGGTTAGGGTAAACATCTGGACTGCTATACTGGTGTTACCATCACCCCTCTGTTCGATTTAGAGCGCGGTAGCTTGTAGGCTGGGTTGAGGAACGAAACCCAGCATTGCGAGCGCTGGAACCTCGGCCATGCCGGGTTTCGCTACGCTCTACCCAGCCTACGGTTCTGGCGGCGCCGGAAAGCGACGGGGCGAGTAGTCACGTCATGACTGGTAGCAAGACTGTCGAGTAGATAGCTAAGAAAAGTTTGTTGTTGGCTTTTAGGAAGCCTCCTTATTCACTGCCGCATAGGCAGAATCAGCTTTGTTATACCCTTGGTTTTTTTGACACGCCCAACGCTGGGTCATACAGCCAGTCCGGTTGTTGACCCTGCCGCTCGGGCAGATCGATGATGCCGAAGCGCCGCGCGCAATCGCTCATCTCCATGTCCATTCTTCCGGCCAGCCGCGCCAGTTGTTCTGCATAGTCGGGGGCGCCAAACAGCATGATGTTTTCCGCGAAGTCGGCTTTGTCGATCGACAGACGGCCACTGTGGTCCGTGGCTGGTCCATGCTTTTCGAAACGAAGAAAACTGAACTCGCCATCCTCGTCGATATCGAGGTAATACCTCACGTTTTTGACTGGGTCGTCGCGAAACGGCTGGACACGCTGCAACTCGCCGCTCAGGTGGGCACGAGTCTGGTACCAGTGCGTGACCGGAGTCCGGGAGGGAATCTCCGGGATCTTCTTGTCGTGACCCATCAATACGCGCAGTTGCGCATGCTCCAGGTCGGCCAGGTTGTTTCTGGGCGCAAGCCGATCACGTTCACGGATGCGGGCGCTGGCGTCGATGCGGGCCAGTTGCTCGTCGGTGATCAGGTCGTTGAGGTCGTGACTGTTGAGCAGGGGCTTTTTGGTGCCCGATAGTGTGGTCTCAAAGCCGGGATGGCAAAAGGCCGGCGCGGTCATGCCCTTGAGCAGATGAGCGATATTCGTTTGCATCAGTGCGATATTGGGCGCATCCG
Organism: Gammaproteobacteria bacterium; assembly: GCA_011330835.1. Classification (GTDB taxonomy): domain Bacteria; phylum Pseudomonadota; class Gammaproteobacteria; order UWMA-0217; family UWMA-0217; genus HyVt-560. The sequence goes on from DRPO01000627.1 coordinate 5,228, forward strand.
ATTCCGGCGCGCCCCGGTGGCGCCGGATGCGACCGGCGAGCTGGATCAGCGAGCGGATGGAGGATGGCTCGACGATGGCCCAGTCGTAGTCGTGATCACGGCCGACCTCGGACACCGGGCTGGCCAGAACGATGAACAGCTGGTCTGGCTCGTCGTGCTGATCCAGCATGGCGCGAATTTCCGGTTGCTGGAAAAGGCGTGCATCGCCTTCTTCACGCTTGAGCAGACGGTCGAGTTTTTCCTCGATGGCGGCGCGCATCAGCAGCGGATGGCGGGAGTGATAGACACAGAGGTGGATACGCTGGTTTTCCTGGGCGCCCTGCCCCAGCAACTCCCTCGCGGTACCGATGATGTCGCGGATATGGGCCATACGGATCAGGCCGCAGCTCAGGCGCTTGCCGGTGCTTGGGTCAATCACATGGTGGTTGGCGTGGAGCCTGGTCGCGGTCTCTCGCAGGATATTGGCCCAAGCGGGGTAGATTTCTTCCCGTGGAGAAGGTGAGGGGATATCCATCGGCTGAATATAGGCGCGGCGTTTTTGTTGCTCTTTGGCCAGTTTGCCCAGGCGCTTTTCGACGAATCTTTGATGGTGAGCGAAGAAGGTAATCGTATCGGGGCAATCCTCGGCCATGCAGCCGAACTCATCGAACCAGGCGCAAACCGGGTTCACGGCCCGGCCCGGTTCGCCCCGGTTCTGCTGGAACACAGTTCTGCCGGCACGCCAGGCATCAAACAGACCCTGCACCAGCGCGGGCGGCAGGGTGGCGGAGGATAGCAGGACATTGCTGCCGAGCATGCCGGCCCAATGCACCAGCCGGGTCAGCGCCGGCAGGTCGCTCAGGTCGAAGTCATCGGGTTCGTCCAGCACCAGATCGGATGTCAGCAGACGCAGCATGGGGGCGATCTGGTGGCCGCCACGGGTACTCTCGGTGGCGGGCATCAGGTGGTCGATGGTACTGACGAGGATGGGGGCGGCCAGGAGTTTTTGCGCGTCCGGGGATTTTTTCAGCCATTGCGACAAAGGGCCGTCTTCCAGGCTGCCGTCGTAGTGGACGAAGTTGCTGTCGTCTAGCAGGTTTTCCAGCGATTCACTGCCCCGGTCGGCGGGTTTGGGTGGGTCATCGGGCTGGCGTTGCTGCGCGTGTAGTTCGCGGATGGCACCGCCACCCACCAGCACCGCCATGTCTTCCGAGCCGAGATTGAGGTGTTTGCGATAGGCGTCGCCCGTCTGCAACGTCAGCGTCCGCAGGCCTAGGGCGATGTTGAAGCGCGCGCCGTTTTTGGGGTCCGCCAGGGCATACAGGATGCGGCCGTTGGCGAAGGTTTTGCCCTTGCCGGTGGAGGCCATGTTGACGCCGAAGAAGCCGTGTTTCCGGGCGCGCTGGCGAAGCCCGACCGCTAAATCATGGGCCTTGTTCTGCCAGGCGAAGTGGGGGTTCGATGTGCGGCGGGTAAAACCCTTGTGGCGGGCAATGCGGGAAACCTGCCGGTTCAATCGTGGCAGTTGCCAGAGCAGGCGGGAGGCGTTGGCTTCCACGCCCAGCAGGTGTTCGTCCAGTCTCTGCTTGAGCTGACCGTCGGCGTCGGTGTTGGCATGGAGCGGGTAGTCGCGGTCGCCGAAGCGCGGTTGGGCGGGCAGGCTGGAGTAGTAGTGGTCCGCCAGCATCAGACCGAGCCGGGCCAGATGCAAGGCGTAAACGTTGTCCAGCCAGTTTTGCTCGAACAGCCGTTCGTGTTCCAGCATGCGGCGCGCGAAGCGGGCGGCGCGTTTGCGCCATGCCTTGCTGTCGAATGGCGTGCCTTTCGGGAACTGCCAGCAGTGTTCTTTCAGTTTTTGGAAATCCTGGTCTTTTTCATCCTGCCGTTGCTGGCGTTCGCCACACCAATCGGCTTTCAGGCTGCCCGGCAGTCGATTGAGGCTTTTGTCTCTTGTACCCGCGTTGCGGTCAGGGTTCGTCGGCAGCCGGTGATGACTCAGGATGAGCCAGCCCACCGCCTGCGCCAGTGAGGGGAGCTTTTTCATCGGCGGTCGCGTGGTTGGGTCGACGCCGTCGCGGACAAGGTTTTCCAGTAACCGTTTGGCTTCTTCGTCACCGAGGTTTTTCAAGCGTTCCAGCCATGCCTTGTCATCCTGCGCTTCGCCCACCAAGGCCTGAAACAGGCGCAGGGAAACCCACTCGTGGCGATAGACATCGGCGATGCGTTTGCCTTTTTCCAGCTTGTCTTGGAAGGCGAGAGAGGCCTTGCCCAGGTCATGCATCAGCGCCGCCAGGGCGGCGAGCAGGCGGATGGCTTCGCCGCAGAGCCAGTCGTCTTCGTCTTCCATGCGCAGGATGTTCCGCCGGGTGGTGTTGGTGGGGGTGCCGCCGCGTTCGTTGAATTGGCGGGCATCGCCCACGATCCACAACAACTCGCTGTGGTTGTGGCCGCGTATCCAGAAGCAGGCGACCGCCGTGTTCTTTCGGGCCGTTTTGCGCAGCAGGCGGTGCAGGGTCTTGAGTCCTTCCAGGGTAATGGCGGTCTGCCAACTGCGGTCTCCGCGCCGCTCGGCGAATTGGTCGAGGATGCGGCGGGTTTCCTTCAGCGCACGCTTGCCGCACTGGGAAACCAGCATCACGTTCATTGGCTGGCCATCCCACGTTGTTGGGCGATGGCTTTCAGGCTGTCGATGATGAAATCAAGTGCTTCGGCCTGGGTCAGGGTTTCGATACAGGCTTGGCGGAATTCGTTCTCCTCGTGCCCGGCCATCGCTGAGAGGAAGGCCTGGGGCAGAATCAGGGCATCCTTGATCAGGTCGGCGGAATCGAAGACCAGGCCGCCACGCCGGGTCTTTCCGTGCAGCACCGCCAGTCCGTGTGGCAAGCCGAGTACCCAGCAGGCGGTGGCGCCGAGACCGTAGGCAAGGTAGTTCCCATGATCGAGAAAACGGTTGGCGGGGTCCGTGCCCTGGCCGCGCTTGGCGCGGGTGAAGTCGCCATAGCCGGTGGTATCCATGGCCAGTTTGAAAAGCTGCTTGGTGAGCCGAGCCTCGGCGGTCAGCAGGTCGTTGACCTCGGTGGCTTTGTCGATGTCGGATTCGGCTTGCCGCAGGAGGTTTTCCAGCCGGGGGGTGTCCACGCGGAAGTCGTGGTCGCGTAGTCGACGGTGGTTCCAGTGATGGTCGACTCGATCCAGTCGTAGCCGCTGGATGGTACGTGCCGCTTCCAACCGCTGTTCGTCGTCGAACCAGAACCGGACCCAGGCTTGCAGGTATTCTGTCGGCCGGTATTCACTCTGGGGCGAGAACCACAGGATATCGGTGTCCCGCTCGGTGGCGCTGAACAGCGGCGTGCCGCCACCGCCGCTGAAGCCGACGAGCACCCCGGCCTTGGCCAGTTCCCGCATCGCGGCCTGGGTGATCGAGGTGCCGGTGCCAAGCAGGATGGCTGTGGTATTGGCGATCGGGATGTTCCAATAGAGCGAACGCCGGCCTGCGTCGGTGACGTATTCGACCCGGCCACCGTTGACCAGTACTCGGCAGTGTTCGAGGTAGTACAGGTTGGCGCGCTTGGAGTGGAGGATGGTCTTGAGATCGGAGGGAGAGATTTCGTCCATGAGGCAACCCTATCAGGAGGTTAGATCCTTGAGCAAACCGTGGCGAGGCCAATTTCCTGTCGCCGCGGTAGATGACTCCCACCTCCGACAGGCCACCGGGATGCATGCGATAATGCCGAGGCTTGGGCGGCAGAGTCAATCCTTTCTGGGTTGTAACTACTCAGCGAGTCGTTTAAAACATGGGTAACTGCTCAGATCGCCGCTGAAATGCGTCAGATCAAGGCAAAAAATGTGATTTTACAAGTGTAAATGACCATTTTTGAACGCAGAGCTGGCGCATTTCAGCGGTTAGCTGA
>DRPO01000628.1 GCA_011330835.1 Gammaproteobacteria bacterium
AGTCACGGTGGCGCTCCCAATAATCCCCTCTCCCCTTTGGGGGAGAGGGTTAGGGTGAGGGGGAAAACCGCATATCGGGATACAGGGTGCGAGTACTTTTGCAACTATTGATACAACGCAGCTATCGGCGAAAAGATGCGCGGCATGAACGAGGTATTCTTGGTCGCAAGAGGTATACCGCAGAGGCGCGGAGAACGCAAAGACCAGGGAGGAAAAAGAGTGGCGGCATCCAGATTGGCTGGATGATGCAAAGCGCTTGCGAATTTGAAAACTCTGCGTGCTCTGTGTCCTCTGTGGTTCAATCTTTAAACTTCCACCATTCCAGCAGCAATGCCCGATGCGCCTTCGGCTTATCAGGCCTACAATCATCCCCGCAAGATTTTCACGCGCGAGAAGTATAAAATGACGCCCGTTTCTCTCTCCCCGGATACCGCCTCATGAGCACCCCCACCTCTGAAGAATCGCTTCGCTATCATTCCGCCACGCCGCCGGGAAAGCTGGCGATCCAGGTCACCAAGCCGACGAAGACGCAGAAGGATCTGGCGATGGCCTATACGCCGGGGGTGGCCGAGCCGGTGCGCGCGATCGCCGAGGATGCGGAAGCGGCTTACCGCTATACGGCGCGGGGAAACCTGGTGGGCGTGATCACCGACGGGACGGCAGTGCTTGGGCTGGGCAATGTCGGGGCGCTGGCGGGCAAGCCGGTGATGGAGGGCAAGGCGGTGCTATTCAAACGCTTCGCCAATATCGACGTGTTCGACATCGAGGTGGACGCTTCCGATCCCGAGCGTTTCATCGAGACGGTCAAGGCGATCGCGCCGACCTTCGGCGGCATCAACCTGGAGGACATCGCCGCGCCGCATTGTTTCGCCATCGAGCGCGAGTTGTCGGCGGCGCTGGATATTCCCGTTTTTCACGATGACCAGCACGGCACGGCCATTATCATCGCCGCCGGTTTGCTGAACGCGCTGGAGATTCAGGGCAAGCGCATCGAGGAAGCGAAGATCGTCTGCCTGGGGGCCGGGGCGGCGGGAATCGCGTCGATGACCCTGCTCAAGGCGCTCGGGGCGCGCCACGAGAACCTGTACATGCTCGATCGCAAGGGCGTGATCCACAGCGGTCGCGACGAGTTGAACGAATACAAGGCGGCGTTTGCCCACGAGACATCGAAACGCACGCTGGCCGATGCCTGCACCGGCGCGGATGTTTTTATCGGCGTTTCGGGCGCGAACCTGCTGCCGCCGGAAAAACTGCGATTGATGGCGGACAAGCCGGTGGTTTTCGCGCTGTCCAACCCCGACCCTGAAATCCGCCCCGAACTGGCCAAACAGACGCGGGACGACCTGATCATGGGCACGGGGCGCAGCGACTACCCCAACCAGGTGAACAACGTGCTCGGATTCCCGTTCATCTTTCGCGGCGCGCTGAACGTGCGGGCGCGCAAGATCAATACTGAAATGCAGATCGCGGCCGTGCATGCGCTCAAGAACCTGGCTCGCGAGCCGGCGCCGCCGGAGGTGCTGGAAGCCTATCAACTGGATTCGCTGGAATTCGGCCCGGACTACATCATTCCAAAACCACTCGACCCCCGGCTGATCGACGTTGTCGCTCCGGCGGTCGCGCGGGCGGCAATCGACAGCGGCGTCGCGGCGGAGGAATACCTTCGGTAGACGCCCTTCATCCCAGTCGCTGCCGCATTTGAGCGCAACACTTCACAATGGAGTAAAATAGTACCCTTGCGCCATCTCCCGGTTGCCAGGCGCGGTGGTAAGATTTTGACAATCGCTTTACCGCCAGGCTGGCAGCAGGGATTGCTCCGGAAAAGCGGGAGGCCAGGCCCAACAGCCGTTCAGGCTGGCTCCGAACAACAAACGAGGGAACGAAAATGTTGGCTAGCGCAACCCTGTCACACAGGACACTCATGCAATCATCCATCTTTCACGCGATGTACGGGAACTTTCTCGGCAACTCCTCCCGGTGGTACAAATCCACGATCATCGCCTTCTTGCTGATCAACCCGATTCTGTGGTTTTCCGGATTTCATTTTCTGGCCGGCTGGGTGCTGATCGCGGAATTCATCTTTACGCTGGCGATGGCGCTCAAATGCTACCCGCTGCAACCGGGCGGCCTGCTGGCGCTCGAAGCCGTTATCATCGGGATGACCTCTTCCCACTCGGTCATGCACGAGGTGGAAGGCAATCTCGAAGTCATCCTGCTGCTGATCTTCATGGTCGCCGGCATCCATTTCATGCGCGACCTGCTGATGTTCGCGTTTACCCGAATTCTGCTGGGCGTACGCTCGAAAATCGTGTTGTCGCTGATGTTCAGCGGCGTGGCGGCCTTCCTGTCCGCGTTTCTCGACGCGCTAACCGTCACGGCGGTGCTGATCGCGGTCGCCATCGGCTTCTACACGGTCTACCACCGCGTCGCCTCGGGCAAAAAATTCGACGAGGACTACGATCATTCAGGCGATCACGGCGTCCATCAACTGCACCGCGAGGATCTCGACAACTTTCGCGCCTTCCTGCGCAGCCTAATCATGCACGGCGCGGTCGGAACCGCGCTGGGCGGTGTCTGCACCCTCGTTGGCGAACCGCAGAACCTGCTGATCGCCGACAAGGCCGGCTGGAATTTCGTGGAATTCGCCGTGACTATGGCGCCCGTGACGGTTCCCGCCGTCGTCTTCGGCTTGCTCACCTGCGTCGCCCTGGAAGTCACCGGCCTGTTCGGCTACGGCGCCAAGCTGACCGACAATGTGCGCTCGGTTCTGGCGGAATATCAGGTGGAACAGGAGAAAAAGCGCCGCCCCGCCGATGTCGCTAACCTCATCGTCCAGGCTGTGGTCGCGGTCATCCTGATCCTTTCCCTGGCTTTCCATCTGGCTCCCGTGGGGCTGATCGGTCTGACCATCATCGTTCTGCTGACCGCCTTCACCGGCGTCATCGAAGAACACCAGATCGGTCACGCCTTCGAGGAAGCCCTGCCGTTCACCGCGTTGCTGGTTGTTTTCTTCGCGGTCGTCGCCGTCATCCACGACCAGCAACTGTTCCACCCCATCACCCACGCGGTGCTGGAAATGCCCACCGACAGTCAGCCGGTCATGCTGTTTATCGCCAACGGCGTGCTCTCGGCGATCAGCGACAACGTCTTTGTCGCCACCGTCTATATCAACGAAATGCTCACCGCGCTGCACGATGGCGTCATCACCCGCGAGCACTTCGACGCGCTGGCGGTCGCCATCAACACCGGCACCAACCTGCCCAGCGTCGCCACCCCCAACGGCCAGGCCGCGTTTCTGTTTCTGCTCACCTCCGCGCTGGCGCCATTGATTCGCCTCTCGTATCTGCGCATGATGCTGATGGCGCTGCCCTACACCATCGTTCTTGTTGTGGTGGGGATCGTTAGCATTATGGTCGCCTTCTGACCCACGACCTGGCGCCGATGTTTTACTCAGGCTGTAGGGTGGATCAAGCGAAGCGGATCCACCGGATAGGGCGTATTCGGTGGATCCGCTTCGCGTGACCCGCCCCACGCGGCTACAAAAATTTACAGAAACTTCCAAAATATGGAAGTTTCTGTAAAATAATAGGGGTGACACCTCTTACCAAACAAATCCTCCAATCCGGCCTCTCGGACCGGCCCCTGTCAACCCACCAAGTCCGCCGACTGCTGGGCGGCAGTGACGCGCGTCTGCATGGCCAGGTCAATCGCGCGCTCAAGGCGGGAGAGCTGATCAAGCCCCGCCGGGGGTTGTACGTCGTCAATCCCCCGTACCGAAAGCAGCCTTTGCACCCGTTTGTGCTGGCCCAGCAGATGTCGCCCGGAAGTTATGTTTCGGCGGAATCGGCTCTGGGCTTTCATGGCTGGATTCCCGAGTCGGTGCACACCGTGTTGAGCATGACCCATGGCGGCAAATCAGTCACCTATGAGTCCGCGCAACTGGGGAAATTCGAGTTTCGGCGCATGACAACCCATGCCGGTCGATTCTTGGAACAGGTGACCAGACGCGAACTACATCGGCAAGTAGCCCTGATCGCCGAACCACTGCGCGCACTGCTGGATCTGGTGTACTTGCGTAAGCTCGATTGGCGGGGAATGGATTTCTTGACTGAAGGCTTGCGTATCGACGAACAGCAGCTTCGCGATATTAGCGAATGGGAGATCGCCAGTCTGGAGGCGGTATACAAAAGAAAGCGGGAGCAAAACTTTCTGTCGGAATTACGCAGGGCGTTGGGCCGTGATTGAGATCATTCAAACTCGCCTGAAAAAATATCATCCCGCCAACGCCCTCGACGAGGAAAATGCGCTCAAGGAAATTGTGCAGGAGATCCTCCTGTTTGCGCTTTGGCGCGCTGGTTTTTTTGAAGAGGCGGCCTTTCAGGGCGGTACAAGCTTGCGGATTCTGCATGGCATGAGCCGCTTCTCGGAGGACATCGATTTTATCCTGCGTCAACAAGATCTCGAGTTTCAATGGCGGCCCTATCTAGAAAATATCGCCGAGACTTGCGAGGAGTTTGGCATCGCTCCGGAAATTCTGGACAAGCAGCGCATGGACAGCAACGTGAAGGCCGCCTTGATCAAGGATACATCCATTGCGAATCAGTTGAACTTGCGTTTTCGGAATCGACACCCTGGCAAAAAAGTCACCATCAAGCTGGAAATTGACGTCAATCCGCCGGCAGGCTCCAATTTTGAATACTCCTATTTGGATTTTCCCGTGGATTACGAGGTGTGCCATCAGGATCTGGCGAGCAACTTTGCCTTGAAAATCCACGCCCTGTTATGCCGCCCCTGGCTCAAAGGTCGGGATTGGTACGATTTTAGCTGGTACCTCGCCCAAGGCGTCTCTCCAAACATCGAATTACTCGGGAATGCGCTGGCGCAGCACGGCCCATGGCGCGGACAGAAGATAGCCGTGGATCATGTCTGGCTTGTTGACGCCTTGCGGAACAAGGTGGCGTCGATTGACTGGCGAGAGGCCGCCTTGGATGTGGAACGGTTCCTGAAGCCTGTCGAACAGAAAAGCCTGCGACTGTGGAGTGACCGGTTTTTCCTTCACAAGATAGGTCGGCTCGCTCCAGGGTGAGCGCATAAAATAAAATCAAGCACAGGCTCCCGAAAATTCAATCCCAAGGCGATGTCGGGCGCAGCCCGACGAGCCGTCAGGCTCTTCCTCCCCCCCTTCACCCGCCCCGCCTCGACAGCGCGCCGACTCGGGCAATCGGACAGGAAGTCCGATTGAGGCTTGTTCGCGCAGGGATGCGCGTACAAGCCGACCGACCAAGGCGTGCTGGCGAGGCGGGAAAAGGCGGGTGACGGGGGCGCCCTTTCTTTTGGTGACTTTTCTTTGGGCGAGCAAAGAAAAGTCACTCGCGCCCTCGCGCCGTAAACCAGAGAAGAAGTACGAAGCATCAGGGCGCGAAACCAGCCACCACCCTCCCTTACCGGTAAACGATAACCCCGGAGAAATACCCAATGCCCTCTGCCGGCAGGATGCCGGCGCTCTCAATTGGTCGATCTTATATGCGCTTGCCCTACGGCTCGCTCCCGATCGTTGATTCGTCAACGCCGCCGAAGATAGGTGTTGTCCCGAAAGGTCGTGACCCATTCAGGCTTGTAGACGACGAGGATGGAGATCACCATGCCGGTGAGTACGCCTTCGGGCAGCGCGAGCATGAGCAGAAAGGGGAGCAGTCCCTGGGTCATCCGCGGGTGATGGCTGAAGCTGACGACGCCGGTGATGGCGAAGGCGAGCAGGATGACGCCGCCAATGGTGGCGATAAAGGTGTTGATGAAGAAATAGATGAAGTAGTTATGCGGCAAGAAGCGCTGGGTGAGCCGCAGCAGGAGGTGCGTCAGCCAGGTCGGCAGCGCGCCGAGCAGGAGGCCGTTGATGGCCAGCATCGCCCAGGTCGTTCTATCCTGGAATATGGTGGTGATGACCAGAACCTGCACCGCGATGAAGGCGAATTCCCAACCGAACATCAGGGTCATCAGGCTCGCGCCAAGATAGTGGAGGCTCTGGCCCGGCATCACGCCGGTGTTGAGATTCCAGAAAACCAGCACCAACGCCACCGCGCCGAACAGGGTATTGGCGGAGTCCTTTTCGCCGAGGCGGAACCAGGGGGCGCGCATCAGGGCGATGGCGACGACGAGCAGGTAGAGCAGCCACGCGGGCGGCAGCCAGCTCGCGGGAATCAGCTCGGGCGGGATGTCCATTCGGCGGTCGCCGTTATTCCGCTGCCAGTTTTTTCAGAAAGGCGACCATTGCGGGCGCATCCCAGTCAACGCCGCCAAACAGCGTGTAGCGAATTTTTCCCTTGCCGTCGATGACGAAATTCGAGGGCGCCGCGAAAACCTTCCAGGCCTCGATCGCCTTGCCCTGCTCGTCCAGAAGCACGGGGAATTCGACGCCGACCTCCTTCATGAAGGCCTCGACCTCGGGCCGGGTTTCGCCCATGTTGACGGCCAGTATCACCAGTTTGCCGTCGAGTTTTTTCAACAGCCGGTTCATGGAAGGCATCTCCTTCCGACAGGGCGTACAGTAGGTGGCCCAGAACTGGACCAGCACGACCTTCCCCTTGTAGTCGGAAAGCTGGTGGGTTTTTCCGC
>DRPO01000629.1 GCA_011330835.1 Gammaproteobacteria bacterium
AAGCATCACTGCTTACTTTCATGGATCCTCCATCCTCCTTTGGTGGTAGATTGGCGCGGCGCTTCCCTCCTTTGCGCCGCGCTTTTTTTTGCCTCCAATCCGGCAAGTATACCGGGACGGGTTGAAAAATACGACCGTAACTTTGGAAAAAATCTCGTAATATCTCCCGAATATTCAGCCTGTTGGAGAGCCGCGCCAATCGCGTTGTTCTCCCGCTTCCCGGAAGCGGTCGCGGTAGTTTGTCCGTCGCCTTTCAGGCATCGGCTGTAACCTCAGGCTGTCGACACCCTCTGGAACTCCCTATTTCATTTTCACGCCATTCGCGAACCGAATCTCTATGCGCCGGTTATAGGCTCGACCTTTCTCGGTCCGGTTGCTGACGAGCGGGTCTCGGTCGCCGCGGCCCCCGAACCTCAGCACACTCGCGGGGACGCCACGGGATACCAGATACCGCGCGGCCCGGTAAGCTCGCGTCATCGACAGTCGCTTTGCGGTGTAACTTTCCCGGGAGTCGGCATGGCCGATAATGAGAAATCGCCGATGCTTGTAGTTCCGCATATTGCGGGCCACCTTGTCGAGCGTGGCTCTGGCTTTTACGTCGAGCTCGGCTGATCCACTGGCGAAGTGGACGCCGTGAACCAAGCCAAGAAAATTGGCGCATCCATTCAAATCCACGACAACGCCGCCCGGCGTACCCGGGCACCGGTCGCTGTTGTCGTTGACGCCGTCGTTGTCGGAATCCGTCTCGGTATGGACCAGTTTTTCTTCCCGGCGTAGTGGCGAGACCGCCGGGGCCGCGGCTGGCGCCGGGTTCTCCGCTGTTTCTTTGCCTGATTCCATCGCGCGTTGTTTTACCGCGGGGCGTTCCGCGTCGCCGCCGAAGCGCTTTAGAATGCTCAGCGACAGCAGCTGTGTATCCGTCGTGTAGTGTTCGTATTCCCCGCGCAGCGAGAGACCCGATTGTCCTTGCAGCTCCAGCCCCACGCCGGCGAAGGCTTCAATATCCGTGTTGATTTCCACCGGAACAGAAGCGCTGACCTGCTGGTACGCGAGTCCACCCTTGAGATATCCGGAAAACAGCGTACTGTTGGACGGAGCGCTGAGCAATACGCCCGCTCCAAACCCCCGGTATCCAACGGCGCCGCCGTTTTCGAGTCGCGCATCCCCCAGATCGAGGGCGAAAGCCTCGACTGCAAGATGGTCGGTCAGTTCCTGTCCGATAGTCAGCTTGACGCCGGTATCCCGGTCATCAGTGGTCTTGACGCCAGTTTCCGCCTTGTCGGGCTCAACCGTTGACGAACCGACGCCAACGCCCACATAGAATTGGGGTTGTTCGGGATAGTCCGCCCAGATAGGCAGGGATACTAAGGCCGGGATGAGAAGAACCAGGATGCGTAACGGTAATTGGATTCGGGATTTCCATCGAGCTGAACAAGACATGCCGCCACTCCATTATTATTGTTATCTGTTCCGAATCGCCTTCTAATGGTTAGCGCGAACCCAGCCCGCGTTATGCCCACGCGCCCCGTCGGTTTGGTCGTCCAACTCCACAAGCGCCGGTTTTTTTCGGCGCTGGCGCGAAAGGCAGAGCAATTCAGATACAGCGATACTTCCCGCGCGCGAGAGCAGCCCGTTTGGGCGCGCCCCAGAACGGGCTGCTCTTTTGCGGGAAGCATGAATCATTCTAAGGCCTGTAAGACGCTTGCATGCAGGTAGGAGTTCTCATTCTGGCAGCGCCCGCTCGGAATGATTACCCGAGGATGAGATCTGCCTCTCCAGAGTTTCCCGATACGCCAACTGGAGCGCCTTGCGCAAACGCATCGCTTTCGCCGACGTCGCGCGAATGATGAGCTGGCGTCAACGCATTCACCCACTCATCGAGGTGATCTTCCAGAATGAAGTTGCGCTTGACCCAGTCGCGCAGCTTGTCGCCATCCTTCGCGGCGCGATCCAGATCGTTCGCGTAATCCATGATCGCCCCGATCCAGGCGTCGGTCTCGTTCGCCACCCTTCGCACCGGGGCATCGTAGCTCTGGTAAGGCGCGATGTCGGTGCAGACAACGGGCCAGCCAAGAATGCCGTACTCCAGCAGGCGCAGATTGCTTTTCGCCTCGTTGAAACGGTGCTGTTCCAGCGGCGCCACGGCGATGTCGAGATTGAGCGCCGCCATTTTCGCCGGATATTTGTCATAGGCGACCCACTGGGTATCGTACTCGGCGACGATGGGCCGAATCTCTTGCGGGCACATGCCCATGAACACCCAGTCCACCTTGTCCGCCGTCTGCTTGACGACATCGATGATCAGGTCGAGATCGCCCGCGTGCTGCTGCGCGCCAACCCAACCCACACGCGGTTTTTTTCCAACTCGCCGCCTTGACTTCAGCGACAGCCACGGATCCCTTCGCAGACGATTGGGAATCACGCGGATATCGTCGATCATGTCGGCATAGGCGTCGGCCAGAGTATGCGTGGTGACGATCATCCGGTCGCAGAGCGACAGGGCCTTGCGAATTCGCGCTCGCGCGTTGCGGAAATTGCCAGTGTAATGCTTGTAGACCGAGCTTTTTTCCGGAATCTCCGTTACCAGGTCGTCAAGACTGAATACGCGGAAAATATCCGGTTTGTGGCGGGCGAGATCTTCCAACAGATTGACATGCATATCGTCGATACCCGCCTGAACCACCAGCACGTCAGGATCCATGCGGACGATCGGCGCCATTTTCAACTGGGCTCCCATCCCCTTGACGACCCGATAATGCTCGGTCTGCTGCAAAGCCGCATCGGAAATGGCGTCGAAGGGCTGAATAATCCGGTAGTCGCCACTGCCTCCGTTAAGCGGTAGCCCCAGCACCCGCGTCCGTTCGTGGAAATTGATGTCCCAGTTCAAGGGCAGCTTGTCGTTGACGACAAAGGCGTTATCGGACGAGAGGTCGAGATTGGGATTGTAGGCCGGATCGTTGGCGATCTGGGGCAGCCACCGCTCCAGCAGAACTTCGCGCGCCTTTTCGAACGCGACAACGTCTTCTAGGTATTCGCGTCCTTTTCCGCGTTCGTTGATCGTGGCGTTGCCCTTATAGGCCA